>NZ_JBSAXD010000014.1:0-216149 GCF_053427715.1 Burkholderia sp. MR1-5-21 | reverse complement strand
TCAAGCCGGTTGCTGCCCGAACTGCACGCCCGCCCAGCGCTCGATATAAGTGATCACACAGGCGTTATCCTTCGCGCCGTCACCCTGCGAAATCGCGAACGCAAGAAACTGGCGCGCGGCGGGAGCGACTCGCATCGGCACGCCAAGCTTTTCCGCCTCGTCGAGGCACATCTTGACGTCCTTGTGCAGCAATTCAGTCGTGAACCGGACGGGAAAGCTGCGGTCCAGAACGCATTGCGGGATTCGCTCGAGTGTCGCGAACGAGCGACCGCTCGATACGTTCAGGACCTCGAGCATCGTCTTCGCATCGAGGCCGGCCTTGACGCCATAGACCAGTGCTTCGCTACTCGCAATCAGGCTGGCCGCGTACAACGTATTGTTGATGATCTTCATCGTCTGCCCGAGGCTCGAATCGGCGCCGAGATAGAAGATTTTCTTGCCGATGACGTGCAGGAGCGGTTCAACGATACGATAGGCGCTGTCGCTACCCGCAGCCATGACGGCCAGCGTGCCATGTTCGGCGGCGACGGTTCCACCGCTCACAGGGGCACCCACCAGCGCGATTTCCTTTGCGTCGAGCATTGCATCGACCTGGTGTGTGACCGACGGCCCGGTGGTTGACAGGTCGACGACAATACGGACTTTGCGACCGGGCGCATCTGCAAGCTCGGCAGCGACTTGTGCGACGACCGCCGGCACCGGCAGCGAAAGCAACACGACATCGCAAAGGCTCGCGATCTCCAATGCGCTTCGCGCGCCCTGCGCGCCTTTTACGACTACCGCGCTCTGTGCTTGTTCATTGCGATCGTGCACCACCAGTTCATGGCCTGCGTCAAGGAGACGTGTTGCGAAGTGAAAGCCGATGTTGCCCAAGCCGATCAGACCGACTTTCATAATGTATGACTCTCCGAATCGTGATGCTCTGGTTGACGCAGGCCGGAGCGTTGACAGTCCCGCGATCCGTGCATCGTAGGTCGCATGCGACCTCGTTGGAAAATTCTGTTTCTGGGATGGGTTATAGCTTCACGTTAATGACCCATCCACGCACGACACAGTTTCCACCACGGGCGAACTATCAGGCCGCGAGCGAAGGCTCGCGGGCTCGCGCGTCCTCGATCAGCAATTCAATGAATTTATCGGCGTGCGTGGCTCTCGTATCGAAAACTGAACGCACAATACTGGGCGTGAGCGTTATGTCCTCCGACAACGGGAGAACCTGGAGATCAGGCCAACCGATGTCTTCCACAGTGAATTGGTCCACGAGCGCGATGCCGGCGCCCGCCCTGACCAGAGAGCAGGCAACGTCCGTCTGGTGAACGTCGATTCGCGAAAGCCGGGTTACCCCCGCCTTCCTGAACGCCGCGCCGACCAGTTGTCCGAACGGAATGCCTGGGTGATGGGCGATCAGCGGATGACGAGACAGATCCGCGATGCTGATGCTACAGAATTGCGTCAATTCATGGCCACGCGGAACAACGACAACCATGCGCCCGGACGTAAAGGGCTGGACCTTGAGATTCGGATGATCGAGCGGCAGAACCGAGACCGCCAGGTCCGCGGCGTTGCTCAGCACTTCGTGCGCCATTCCGTTCAGCAGCGTGGTACGGTAATTGACCCGAATCTCGGGATATCGTTGCACGAAGCGTGTGATCACGCGCGGCATCATTCCTCGGCTCAGGCACGGACTCGAGCAAAGGTTCAGCACGCCCGCTGGTCCGCGCGTCAGTCCCTGTGCGAATTCGTTGATACGAACGGCATGCTGATAGAAGTCGTCAACTTCGCGGAACAGCGCCTCCGCCTCCGGCGTCGGTAAAAGCTTGCCTTTTACCCGGTTAAAGAGCGTCAGGCCGAGGGTCTGCTCCGTATGGGAAATGATTCTGCTGACGGCGGGCTGAGAAGCGAACAGCAATTTTGCGGCACCGTTGATCGATCCTGTCAGCATTACGGCGCGAAATACCTCCATCTGCCGCAGACGGAAATTCATCGTGAATCCCTTAGCAATGATGTGTCCGCCGGAAATTCTACGCCTCAACGGCTTTCGCACAAGGGATCAGTCATGCCGAGTTGCTGGGCGATGATCGCGAAGCTGCTCCGAGAATTTGCGCTCATTCCCGGAGGGCGGCCCCCACGTGGTCATTCTGCCCCCCCAAAAGCAATTTACTGCCCGACGATGACGCCCGGCCCACGACGATTCCGTGACGATTCCCCACAGCGACGCCGGCACCAAATGTCAGGCGACGAAGCAACGGTCAGAACGAGTGCCGAATACCCGCCGTCACCAGCGTTTGCGTGTTTGAACGAGATGCTGTCGTGCCGCTGATCGCGGCAACTGCCGATGCGCCTGTCGAATCGGTACCAGACGCGTATTGGCGGACACCGATCAGGTACAGATCTGTCAACTTCGACAGGAAATAGTCGATTCCGAGGTTGACTTGCTGGTAGTGCACGCTCGCCTTCCCATCGGGACCATTTCCTCTCGTATAAAAATACGCCGCGCCAAGCAACAAGGCCGGTGTGAGCTGATACTTAAGATTGAGTTCGCCGGTGTTGAATGCGGCGTTGCCGCGATACGCCGTCTGTTTCGCGGCCAAACCGGAGATGGCGTTCGCGCCGAGATTGTCGAAGCGCGTATTGCTGTAGACCAGCGCGACCTTCAGCTTGTCGATCGTGTACGATCCTGCCGCAGCAATGACCTCCTGCGTCGCCGCCGATGCGTAGCCTGAGAATACCGGATTCTTCATGTTGCTGGCGGTGGCACTGTCAGTACTCTTCGTTCCCCAGAGCGAAAAATTGGGATCTCTGGCATTCAGATAGCCAACCGCGACAGCTATCGGACCACTCGCGTAGGTTGCAGACAGCGAGTAGACCTGATTGCGCGAAAACTGGCCAGCCTGTCCACCGAAGCTGTAAAACCCCGAAAATGCGGCGCCGCCATAATTCGGACTTTGGAACTTGATTGAATTATTCACACGGTTGGTATTGTCCAGATTGTCGAGGTCGCCCGGATGCGAGCCAAACGTGGCGCCTGGCGCGGCCCAGTCGCCACCTGACTCGAATGGCCCCACCGCGGTATTCGCCGACGCATATTGTCGACCGAGCGTCAACGTGCCCCATGAATCGCTCGCGATTCCCACAAATGCCTGGCGTCCGAAAAAGGTGCTGCCCTGACCGATCGCGCCATTAACGATACTGAAACCGCCCTCCAGGGTGAAGATCGTCCTGAACCCGTCCCCCAGGTCGTCCGTGCCCCTCAACCCCCATCGATCCGAACCTTGATTGCCGGACGTCATCGCCAACAGAGGACGGCCTCCGGAACTCGAGGTATATGTCAACCCCGCGTCGACAATGCCATAAAGCGTAACGGAAGACTGCGCGTGTGCGGTGCAGGCGAGCACCATTACCCCAAACCCAATAAATTTCTTCATCTTCTTTAAATAATCTAAAAATTAAGTAAATTTGAAAATCTAATTCTCCGATAAACAATCACAGAGATTTATTTGAAACATATATTGCAAAATACCCCGCCCTACCAAAATAATTTCAGCAGAAACAGGAATAGGAAATTTTCACTGATTCGATAGCGGCTAGCATTAAATCTCGACCGAGAGACGGGAGCAACCTGGCTTGAATGACCATCTCCCGATGTCGCGAATGGAATAATCAAACGGCGACAGACGACTCTTCGAGTGACTTGTGGAACGTCTCGCGCCCGAGCACTGCAATGACCAGCGCGAACAGCACCAGCTCGCAGCCCACGATGCCGATCACCAGACGGATCCCGCCGGCATTGAAAATAACCGGAATGGCGAACGGAATCGCTGCCGCAACGATCCGTGCTACCGCACTGCACAGCCCATTCCCTCGCATGCGCAGGCGCGTCGGAAAAAGCTCCGGCATGTATACCGCCTGCCCGACAACAAGGATCCCATAGATGGATGCGATCATCAGGAATCCGGATATCATGAAACCGATCTCGCTGGACTGGCAGACATACACGACTGCGAAAATAGACGCGCTAATTGCCGAAGTGACGATAATGGGTTTCCGGCCGATTCGGTCGACAAGCAGCAGACTTATGAATGCGCCGGTCGGACCGCCGAGCGTCATGATCATGTTCCACTGGAGCGATTTTCCGATACTGAAGCCTTGCTGGACGAAGAACGACGGCAACCAGCTGATCAGGCCGTAAAGGCAGATCTGAATTGTGATCATGATCGAGATGCCGATCACCAGTTTGGCGACCTCGGTTTTCCGGAACAGGTCGCTGAGCTTGCCCTCGACTGATTCGATTTGCTGGTTCGTGCGATCCGGCGCCGTCTCGTCGATGCCACACTCGTACTCGGCGTGCGTCACGATCGCGCTGGCTTCTTCGAAACGCCCTTTGTATGCAAGCCAACGCGGGGATTCCGGCATCGTCTTGCGAATCAGGCAAAGGATTACCGCGGCTACGCCCGCGATGCCGAACATCCAGCGCCATCCGAGATTTGGAATGACCCAATATGCGGAGAGAGCGGCGACGAACAGCGCGCATTGCGTGGTGAATGACAGCAATGCGACTAAATTGCCACGCTTGGCAGGTGGCATGAATTCGCTCAAGGTCGCGTAGCCGAGTACCAGTTCGCCGCTCAACCCGATTCCCATCAGGAGACGGAGTCCGATCAACACGTACATGTTCGGTGCGAGTGCCGCGGCGAGAGAGCTCAGGCCGAATATCGCGAGATTGATCTGATAGCAGAAGCGGCGGCCGTACTTGTCACCCAGCACGCCAGAAAAACACGCACCGATAAGGAAACCGACGAAAGTCGCAGAGATGAACCATGCGTTCAGTTGCGTCGTGCTCCAATGGTTCGCCAGCAGGGCGCCCAGGACAGCACCCGCCATCTGGAGTTCGAATGAATCGATGAACAGGCCGGCTCCGATGAGCCCGAAGGTCCGGTAATGGAACCTGCCGATTTTCAGGCGGTCAAGCCGGGCGGCAATTTCGCCCTCCGACTTCGATATGGTCATCTGCGCAGCGGCTTCGGTCGCACGCCCATCGAACACTGCAATCTGATTGTTGGGCATTTCAAGTCGGTTCCCCATTTCGTAACCTCGCAATTCGGTTTTGGCTCGAGAAAACCTTATCGCAAGTTTTTTTTGAAAAACCGAGATTTTTTCTATCATCGCGATCACTTTTTTTGTACCGCCACGCAGCGTATGAGCCCCTGTATTCACGTATGTCATCAAGGCATAACCCATCGCATATCATGCACGAGTACATTCTGATTTTGTGCCGTAGACTAAAAATGTACCGAATTAATTCGGGGCGCGCTCCCAATGATCAACGTGTCAAAACATTAGACAAATGAGCTTGAGCCATATTTATCGCCGGACCCACGAAGTTACGAAAGACATCGTCGATGCGTTCCATGACGTTCCGGTCGCGAACATCAGCGATGTCATGATGCGTCTCACGGCCGCCGGCGCTCGATTGCGCCCGATGCACGACGGCGCCTATCTCTGCGGCCCTGCCTATACGGTCAAGACACGGCCAGGCGACAACCTGCTGGTTCACAAGGCGATCGATCTCGCGAGCCCGGGCGACGTAATCGTGGTGGATGCAGGCGGAGATCTCACGAATGCGATCATCGGAGAACTGATGTCGGGCTACGCGGCAAGCCGGGGAATTGGCGGAATCGTAATCAATGGCGCAGTGCGCGATGCGGATGGTCTACGCAAATCGAGCTTCCCCGTCTATGCGGCAGGCGTCACGCACCGGGGCCCGTACAAGGACGGTCCGGGGCAGATTAATGTACCGATCGCAATCGACGGCATGGTGATCCGGCCAGGAGATCTCATTGTTGGCGATGCTGACGGTCTGCTATGCATCGCGCTCGAGGATGTTCACACGGTTCTCGCCGCCGCGGTAGAGAAACACCGGCAGGAGATCAAAACCGTTGAGGACATCGCCAACGGCAGCCTGGATACATCATGGGTCGATGCGGCGCTGGCCCGGTCCGGATGCGTCGTAGAGGCTAACTGAGGACGAGTCCCGATCGTCATGCCTCTTACGCCATATCGCGGACGCGCAAGCCGCAGGGTCACGTCTACGGGGGAGGGGGGCGACCGGAATATGCACGTGCGAACGCCGGGGCATCGGCGACTCATCTCGCAACGTACCTGGCCGGCAGCATCCTGACAAATCGATCACACTCCTGACACGCGAGTTCGGCGATCGCCCGGTTCGCCCCCACCTCATTCACTGCGCTGTAGCTGACCATCAGGGGCTGATGTGGAAGTAATATTCCGCAATCGACCACTTGTACCTGGCCGTCTTCGATTGCGCTGCGGACGGCGGCCAGCGGCAACAAGGCACTGCCGAATCCGGCCGACACGAGCTGCAGTATCGCCGCTATCGAGCTGACGTGGTGCACCTTCAGTGGCGCGAGGCCGGTGCGGCGATAAAGTTCGCCGAGCACGTGGTCGGGATGGGAGCCTCGGCCCATGGTAATAGCCGGCGCACCCAGCATCTCTTCGAGCGCCGACTTCGGATCGATCTTACGGCCGGCTTCGGCGATCCATCCGAGCGCGATTGGCAGGCACGCCATACTGGTCAAGCCTTCGCCGTCGGTTGCGTGAGTATGAAGTGCGATGTCGACGCGTCCTTCCCGAAGCGACTTTTGTATTCCTTCCGTATTTTCCGAGGTGAGTTGGATCGTGACACCGGGATAGGTGCGCTGCAGGCTCTTGAGGAAATCGATCAGCCACGTATGAATAATGCTTTCGACCGCGCCGAGTCTGACGAGGCCGATCAAGTTATGACTCGGACTGCCCAGGCGTTTGATCTTCTCCTCGAGCCCGAGCATCTGCTCGCCGTATTCAAGCAACCGGATGCCTGCTGCGGTCAACCTCAGCTCACGCGCCTCCCGTTCGATCAACTTGGCGCCAACCTCCTCCTCAAGCGAGGCGATTCGACTGGAAATGGCCGCCTGCGTGAGATGCATCTGATCCGCTGCCGCTCTGAAACTCCGCAGCCGGGCGATCTGTAGAAAAGCTTCTATGAATCGTGTGTTCACACCTATCTCCCAACGCAATCCTGCGCCGACGGACATGCAACTCCTCTCGCCACGTCTTGCCCTGCCGCTGGCGGCACTCGTCCATAGACCGCAGCAGGAAAACCCTCCCAATCACCTATTGCCGGCCTTCGTCGGCTTCGAGAGGGAAAAGCATCGTGCCGTAGCCGACCAGCGTTCCCTCCTCGACGCAGGCCGCTCCGATCACGCCATCGTGCGACGCGAAAATCGGGCTGACGCGATCTTCGACGAGAACAAATGCGACGTGTTGGCCCTTGGCGACACGATCACCGGCGACCACAAGCGGCCGCGCCTCGAGCGGATGCGTCGAAAAGAAATGCCCCACACGCGGCGCAACGATCGCTGTTTCCTGTGCACGCGACGGCGGCACGTCAGGCAACGCCGTCGCCGATGACGAGGACGGCGAACCAAAGCGCAGCAGAATATGGCCCGAGTCATCCTTGTACTCGAACGTCTCGATCGACGTTGTCGCCAATCGGCGGACCAACCATGCAAGTGTATCAACGTTCATCAGGCTTCCTCCGGGCTCGTCATCGCTCCCCGTTCGTGATGGGAAAAGGCGCCGGTGACTAGCAGCGACTCGAGATAGTGAATGTTGAATCCTCCTTTCACAAATCCGGAATCCTCGAGCAGCGCCCGGTGCAAGTCAACGGTCGAGTCGATGCCTTCGATCACGATTTCACGCAGCGCGCCCAACATCCGCGCAATCGCCGTCTCGCGCGTCGGGCCATGGGTGATCAGCTTCGCGACCAGCGAATCATAGTGGGAGGGCACCTCATAGCCCGAATATAGATGAGAATCGACCCTCACTCCGATGCCCCCGGGCGCTAGCCACCGTTCCACGATTCCAGGTGCTGGTGCGAAGGTCCACGGGTGTTCCGCGTTGATCCGACACTCGATTGCATGTCCGGCGAAGACAATGTCCTCCTGTTTGCAGGACAAGGTTTCCCGGCGGGCGACACGCAGTTGCTCCGCCACCAGATCGATGCCCGTCACCCACTCCGTCACGCCATGCTCCACCTGTATACGCGTGTTCATCTCGATGAAGAAAAACTCGTTCGATTCGTACAGGAATTCGAACGTCCCTGCACCTCGATATCCGATCTGGTTGCACGCCGCAACGCACCTCTCGCCAATACGGGTAACCGCTTCGCGAGAGATGCCTGGCGCGGGCGATTCCTCGATAATCTTCTGATGCCGTCGTTGCATCGAGCAGTCGCGCTCGCCAAGCCAAACGGCGTTGCCCTGTCCATCCGCAAGGACTTGAATCTCGATGTGTCTCGGATTCTCGAGAAAACGCTCGATGTAAAGACTCGGGTTGCCGAAAGCCCGCTGCGCCTCTTCACGGGTCGTCGCCACCGCGGTCGCCAACTCACCCGGCTTGCGGACGATGCGCATGCCGCGTCCACCACCTCCACCGGCAGCCTTCACGATCAATGGATAACCGACTTCGTCAGCAATTTTCCGGATGGCAGCCGGGGCGGCCGGCAGCACACCATCGGATCCCGGTACGCAAGGCACACCGGCCTCTCGCATCGCGCGTTTTGCGCTGACCTTGTCGCCCATCATCCGGATCGTGCGGGAATCGGGGCCGATGAAGACGAGGCCCGCTCGCTCAACAGCTTCGGCGAAATCCGCGCTTTCGGAAAGGAAGCCGTACCCGGGGTGAATCGCGCCGGCACCCGATAGCCTTGCCGCCGTGATGATTTCTTCCTGATTCAAATAGCTGGGACCGGCCGACGCCGGACCGATACAGAGTGATTCGTCAGCAAGCTGAACGTGCCGCAAACCGCTGTCGGCCTGCGAATGGACGGCGAGCGTACGCAGCCCCAGTGAACGACACGCTCGAAGAATTCGTAATGCGATTTCACCGCGATTCGCAATCAGGACCTTTTCAAACATGGGCATCTCCGTTCATCTCGAGCTCGAACAGAACGGTCCCGCTCCTAACAGCCGCTCCATCGCTAACGCGAATAGCAGCAATGCGTCCACTTCTGTCAGCCTCCACGACGTTCAACATTTTCATCGCTTCGACGATACCGACCTGCTGGCCCTCGCTGACGATATCGCCAACGTTGACGAACGGTGGCGCATCCGGAGATTGCCCGCGATAAAACGTACCGGCCATCCCGGACTCAATTGACTCGGTTCTTGTCGTTCCATCCGAAGAATTCGACTGAGAACCCGACACGGGCGTGTCGGCAGGCCCGTGCATGTCGTGATCGGTCGCGACGGTTCCCGGCGCAGAACGTGACAGACGAATGGACGTACCTTCGTAATCGTATCGGATTTCGAGCAGCGACTTTGACTCGAAGAGATCGATGAGGCGGTCGATCAGATCGCTATTCATTGCCGCGCTCCGCGTCAAACGGCCGGATCTCGATGTCGGCCGATTCCAGCGTCGTCCTGACGAGCCGTGCAAATTCGATTGCGCCTGGCGTGTCACTGTGCACGCAAATCGTGTCGAACGTCGCGGGAATGAATTTGCCGGACGTCGTCTCGATCCCACCCTGCTGAACCATCCTCAGCATCCGTTCGGCCGCCCACCGCGCATCGTGCAGTACCGCACCGGGCTCCTTGCGATTCACCAGATGGCCCTGTTCCGTATACGCGCGATCGGCGAACACCTCGGTCTTCGTAACCAGCCCAAGTTCCTGAGCAATCGGAACCATGATGCCGTTGGCAAACGTAACGCATATCAGTTCGGGATTGACCGCCTTCACGGCTCTTGCAATTGCCTTGGCAACGTCGGCGTCCGTCTGCGTCAGATTACCGAGCGCACCATGCGGCTTCACGTAGGCAATCGGGTTCCCCGCGTACGTCGATACCGCCATCGCAGCGCCGATCTGATATGCGATGAGGCGCTCAATCTCGCCTGGGCTGAATGGGATAACGCGGCGCCCGAAACCCCACAAGTCCGGGAAGCCGGGGTGTGCGCCTACCGCCACGCCGCGCTTCCTCGCTTCATCGAAGGTTTGCGCCATGATCTCTGGATCTCCCCCATGAAATCCGCAGGCGACGTTGGCAGAACTCACGACATCCAGAATCGCGATGTCATCTCCGCGCTTCCACGACCCAAACCCTTCACCCATATCAGCGTTGAGGTCGATTCGGTTGTTCTGCTTAGTCATGTTCTGTCTCTCCTTTCGTCGCTTCGTCGAGCCGGAATCCAGCCGACCGAAGCAGGATGCGATAGCGTTCGCGTCGTGCTTCCTGCTCCTGCAAGGCTACCAGCGCTTCGTCGATGGTCACCACGTCGAATTGCACTTTGCAACCGCTGGGGGCTTGGGCAAGTCGCCAGAGGTCCGACTCGACGACGGTCGCGATCTTCGGATAGCCACCGCATGTGTTTGCCTCCGACATCTGCACGATCGGCTGGCCACTCGGCGGTACTTGAACCGTTCCGGGAGCAATGCCGTGCGATAGCAACTCGATCGGCCGCATCAGTTGCAATTGCTTGCCCTTCAGTCTGTAACCGACACGATTGAAGTCGTCGGTGACTTCGTATGGACACCCGGCGAAATCGGCAATCGATTCGGACGTGAAGAGGTCGTATTCTGCTGCGGGCAGCACCCTGACCCGAATCGATCCTTGCTTCAATTCATCTAGAAAGGCGCCACGCTCCGGAGAAGCCACGCCAAACGAACTGCATGGACCCGGCTGCTTGGCGCCCAATGGCAACAGGTCGCCTCGCTTCAGTCCGCGTCCTTCGTAGCCACCAAAACCCGCTTTCAGGTCAGTCGCGCGAGATCCCATCACCTTGTCCACGCGGATTCCGCCGGCAAATGCAAGATATGCGCGCGTTCCGAGCGTAGGCGGCTCGACCACGAGCACCTGGCCGTCCCGTGCGTCGATTGGCGACCACGATGGCACCGGCACGCCATCGAGCGTCACACGGCATTGCGCTCCGGTGCACGCGAAAGTCACGTCGCCGACCGCGCATAGCCGCTTCGGAAATATATTGATCTCGATTGCAGCGGCATCGATGTCATTGCGAACAAGCAGATTAGCGACGGCCAATGCGGGCTCGTCCATCGCACCGCTACGACTGACGCCAGCAGCCATATAACCGTGGCGTCCGCGGTCTTGTACAAGATTCAAAGCGCCGGACGACAACACCTTGATCGATGATTCGTTCATGCTTCTATCGCAACCGTGACAAATCGGACGGTGTCGCCAGGCGCAAGCAAGCACGGTGTCTCTGCTTCTGGATCGAAGAACTCCGCGTCAGTCATCCCGACCAGATGCCATCCCGACGGCGCCGCGCACGGCTGAACGCCAGCCTGACTGCCGCCGATGATCACAGAGCCCTTGGGTATTTGCAGGCGCGGTTCGGGGCGACGCGGTGCCGCGAGCCTTGCGGACATCCCCATCAGATAACCGAAGCCTGGCATCGCGCCGATACAAGCGACGGTATAGATCGCGCTGCTATGCAGATTGACCCACTCCTCGATATCGAGTCCGGCACGTTCGGCTAACCAGCACAGGTCTTCGCCAGCACGACCACCATAGACAACCGGAATTTTGAATTCGCGCCCGCAATAATGGACACCTGCAGTCTCCGGCCAGCACGTCAGCACCATCTCGCGTGCTACGTCAGGATGCAATGCGATCGGATCGAACAGCACGAGCAGGTTATTGACGCCCGGCACTACCTCAGTGATACCTTGCCGCTTCTTGCTGGATAATCGCTTCCCCAATGTCAAAAGCCGGTTTTGTACAGCTAGGTCGAACGTATCGCATTTGAGATCGAATAACAGTCCGCCCACGCCAACACGGCTAACGACTGGGGCGTATCGATCCGCCGACGCGGGAAACGACGACTGGGGCATATCGATGATCGCTTGTGTGGATTTCATCGTTTTTCACACGATTTGCGGATATATTCACCAACGTCGCCCGTATCGTCACGTGCGGATCAGCCGGCAAACTAGGAAAATTCAGAGCAAAGCCGAGCACGCTGCCCTGATCCGCTGGCAGCCCTCGACGATTTCCTCTTCCGAGCTCGCAAACGAGATTCGGAGATAGGGCGACAGCCCATATGCCGCGCCACACACCGTCGCGACGCCGCCGTCTACCAACAGGTATTCCGCAAGTTCGATGTCCGAACGGATCATCTGCCCCGCTGGTGTCCGCTTGCCAATCAGGCCGGATACGTTCGCGAATACATAGAACGCACCTTCCGGCTTCGCGAATGCCATGCCCGGAATGCCCGACAGCGCATCCGCAATTAGCGCGCGACGTCCTTCGTACGCGCGGCGCATGACCTCGACCGGCTCCTGCTCACCGGCGAAAGCCGCGACGGCAGCGGCTTGGCTCACCGCAGTCGCGCATGTCGTCGTCTGGGACAGCAGCTTCGCAATCGCAGAGATCAGGGTGACCGGCCCGGCGCCATATCCGAGACGCCAGCCCGTCATCGCATAGCCCTTTGACGCACCATTTACGGTCAGCGTACGATCCTTCAGATCGGGCGCAACCTTCAACAGCGACACGTGACGCGTACCGTCGTAGACATAGTGTTCGTAAATTTCATCCGCCATGATCAGCACATGCGGATGCCGCTTGAGCACAACCGCAAGCGCTGCGAGCTCGTCGGCGCTGTACACCGCGCCGCTCGGGTTGTTGGGTGAGTTCAGCACCACCCACTTCGTCCTTGGCGTAATTGCCGCTTCGAGTTCGTCGGGCTGGAGTTTGAAGGCTGTTGCATCGTTGCCGTTGATCACTACCGGCACGCCGCCGTTCAATATCGCAAGATCCGGATACGACACCCAATACGGCGCGTGGACAATGACTTCGTCGCCAGAATTCAGCGTCGCGTTGAATGCGTGCGCGATGATGTGCTTGCCGCCACATCCGGCGACGATTTCATCGGGCGTGTATTGGAGCCCGTTGTCCCGCGCCAACTTAGTCACGATCGCCCGACGTAGCGCAAGTGTGCCCGCGGTGGCCGTATAGTGCGTATCGCCCGACCGCAGAGCGTCGATCGCGGCCTCGATAATATGATCGGGCGTATCGAAGTCCGGCTCGCCGACGGTGAGGTTTGCGATATCCCGTCCCGCTTCGCGCAATTTTCCAACGAGAGCATTCGCAGCCACGCTGGGAGAAGCCTTGATGGAGTTCACACGCTCGGATAACCATTCAGAGTTCATATAAGCTTCAATCAATTTATTGAAAACAAACAATCAATTACGCTAGTGCGAGTCGATAAATTATCGAGCATGATAAATCCGCATCAACCAAGAGATCATGTCCGATCGTCGGTCGTGAAGATTCACGGATTGCCTCGTCGAGGGCTATGAAATGAACCCTCCAGCACTTCGGTTCGCACGGTTTGTTGAAATCAATATATCTGAACTTATTTTTTTAAAATTCGACTTATTTTTGTGGCTTTGATAGAAAAAAGTTGTCGATTTTTCGATGAATGCGAGGGGCGACGACAGGCGCGCCCACCTGGCATGATGCGGTACGTGGTATAGGAGCCGCTAACAAAACAATGCCAGTACCACAGAGAATGTCAGTTGCTATTTGCAGACTCCTCGTTCAGTCATCCAAAAAGGCAGTACCGATAGCGGTAGCGCGAAGCCAAGCCCGGAGGCCCACGCCCAGCCTCCGCGCGCGTAAGTCCAGCCCGCCCCACCGCCGAACCCAACGCATCGCCCAGGAAGAGGATGGTCATGTACAGGTCGTTGAGCCGAGCACGCACGTCGGGGCCGAGAGCGAAGATGGCGCGCTGACCCAGCGTCAGGTTGGCTGCCACGCCGAAGTCCAGCACGATGGCAGCGGAAACCAACAGGCCCAGCGCCCAGTCCGAGCCAGGCACAGCCAGACGCGGGAGCACGAAGGCCAGCGCCACCAGCCCAATCGCCATCGCCGTCGCTGGCCGACTGGCACCACGGTCGGCGAGGCGTCCGGCAATTGGCGTGGCGATGGCAACAGCCGCGCCGGCCAGGGCAAATAGCGCGATGCCGCCTTGCGACAGGCTGAACACTGGGCCAGCCAGCAGTAGCGGCACTGTGATCCAAAAGGTACTGAAGACCGCAAATAGCGCGGCGTGGTAGACCGCGCGTCGGCGCAGTAGCGGGGTATCACGCATCAGCCGGCCCATTGAGGCCAGCAGCGCGCCATAGCGCAAATCCGCCGCCGGTCGGCGTAGCGGCAGGGTCCGCGCCAGCACGGCCGCCAGTACCAGCGTCGCCCCTGATGAGAACCAGAACACCGAGCGCCACGAAGCGAGTCCGGCGATGAAGCTGGCGACCGGCCGCGCCAGCATGATGCCGAGCATCAGACCGCTGGTCACGTTGCCAACGACCTGGCGGCAGATGGACGCAGGTGCCAGATGAGCGGCGCAAGACACAAGCACCTGCACGGCGACTGAGCCTAGGCCGATACCCAGCGCTGCCACCAGAAACAGCAGCGGCAGAGACGCGGAAGCGGCACCCAACAGCGCCAAAGCGGCCAGCGTGAGCAGCGCCACCGTCAGGTCGCGATTCTCGACCAGATCGCCCAACGGCACGATCAGCAACAGGCCCAGCGCGTAGCCGATCTGCATCGAGGTGACGATCACCCCGGTAGCTTCGGCCGACCATCCGGCAGTTGTGCCGCACCTCTCATCGGCAGGATATGGGCACGCTCACTGATTGCCTTCATGAACCTCATACGACACGGATCGGCTGCGCGCCTTACCGAAACGATCGATGTACAGGCGGTTCAACCGGATCGCCTTGGGTTGCCCGCACTTGAGGAACTTGCGGATCGATGTCAGATTGCGCGTCACACGACCTGCGACCACCGCTTCGTGGATCTTCTCGATCAGTCGGTCGTCTTCTGACATGACAGGATCGGGGCTCACGATGTTCGCGACGGACTCTTCCTCGGCAATGGTGGCCATGTGACTGTCGGTCTGCTCAACGCGACCAGCCGGTGTCGTCTCGGGTATCCGGGCGACCTCTTCCGGTTGCGATACAGTCGCATTTCGATAGGACACGATCGCCTTGCGACGGGGCACGACTGCCCCGAGTCCGACAAAGTACCAGGCGAAGCAAGCCATACCTTCGAGCACGACCACACACGCGAAATCGCGCAGCAAACTCAGTCGTGCTTCAGTCGTGCCGAGCCAGTGCGCGACCATCGAAATCCCGGGGTCCGCACGGCGCGAGTCGCGCTGATCTTCAGCGCGACTGGTCTGGTCGCGCAGCCAGTCCTGTTCAGTCGCACGACGCCTCGCCTCACTGGCCTCGGCATTGAGCGCCGCGAGCTCAGCCGACAGCGCCGGCTTGCGAACACGTAAGCTCGGGCACTCCCCCATGCAGCGACGAACATCAACGTGCACCAGATCGATACTGACCTTCGCGATGTCCTGCGTGATCGTCGTGAGGCTGCGACCGTGAGACACTTCTACGATCGAAGGAGTCGCGACTACTGGTACGGTTTTCGCCCGCTGATCTGCAGCATGTTGATGCGACCGCGCGAGGACATCCATCTGCCCTGTCAGTACCACGTACAGCGCGGCGAGCCACAGTGCGAGCAGGATCATGCGGGCGTGCGGTCGCACGTAGCGCCAAAGCATCGGCGCCAGATTCATGCAGAGCACGGCACCCACAGACACGGCAACGCTCCAGACCTGCTCCGTCACCGTACCAGCACGCTGCATCCCCCCGAACACAGTAATCCCCACCGACATTGCAGAGGTGAGCAGCGCCACTGCCAACGCGATCCACTGCATCGCGCGTGGCGTCATGACGGCGGTGTTTTTGTTGGTCGCCGGATCACCAGCCGACAGATTGAGATTGATGTCGCCCATCGGTCAGATCCTTCTCGCGCCAGAAAAGCACGATGAAGACGTGTTGTTGCGTCAAAGTGCATCAGCGTCGAATCGTCAGGTGCCGAGTGAATGGCCGCCAGGAGCCAATTACAATTACAGCCCACTGGCGGCCCTTCGCCAGCCGTCATTCACACCCACCAAGCCGTTCGATACATCGATTCGTTCTGGTCCGCATCGAGGTCCGTCGCATCCGCACCCGCGTTATCGAGCGAGTCGGGATCGTACGAATCCGTCAGCGAGTTGCCAGCCGGATTGCAATCCAGCTTCGGCTTCACGGTACGCGGACGCCCCGACTTCTTTTTTTCCTCGACCTGGCTCGTGCCGAACAGGCGGCAATGGTCGCCGTACTTCATCCTTAAGAACTGATCGGCCTTCGTCATGTAACGGATGTTCGTGCGCAGTGCTTCACGCGTCTCGTGATCGTCCCAATTGATCTCTCCCGTACCGACACCGTGCCCGTACTTCGCGTGGAAGACCTTGTCGGCGTTGCTGTTCCAGTACTGCCCTTTGCCGCCCGTTACGACGTTTTTCCAGTATTCGCCGATTAGCCTCGCGATCTGCACGTCACGACACGACTCAGCCGAATAGAAGATCAGCACATGCAGGTGCAGACCGGACTCGTCACCCTCCTCGATCTTCCAAATGTAATCGATAATTCCACGCAGCAACTTGTTCGTACGGCAGTTGTTGAAGAACTTCTTTCGATGCGCCCGAATCTCCTTGAGCGTGATTTTCGAGCGATACTCCTCCCCGTAACCGAAGTGCAGCATCAGCACGAGCTGGCGCGACTTGTTCTCGAACACTTGGCGTTCAACTGCAAGCGCTTGTTCTTCATTGCGTTTGGCCCGACGCATGCGTACCCCGAGGCCCCTACGGAACGCTGGTGTCGATACGATTTCCCCAGCGTTGGCAAGTACGTCATTAAACAACTCATGGGGTGTTTTACCTGACGCGACTTCAATCGGTAAGGGATGAAACGGATACGCTGCGGGATGCAGATCGAGTGCGATAAACGCATCGCGCAATGCCTCCACATGCGGACTGAAAACATAGCGCTCATCGAAGGCACATCGTTCAAAGAACAGCATTACGGAAGTCCAATAACGCTTGCCAAAGGGCATTGCCTTTATTATCAGTCTGTTTTTTGAATCCCGCTGGATAACAAAACCCGCACTGCTTTTATCAAATTCGATCTCATGCATCATTGCTTCGACATCAGCCAATATTGGCATGATTTCATCAAAGCCTGAAAGCAATGCTGCACACTCCACCCCATCGATCAGAGCTACCCCAGTGTTTCTTATCAAATCGCCATATTCGTAAGCCTTTTCAAAGTCGTTTTCTTCGAAAGACATGCTCGACCACCTTTCATCTAAATCACAGGAGTGCATCATGCGTGCTGCTCACTGATGGTTATGTTCGATCACGGCGAGAGCATCATGCTCATCGCCTTTCGGTACTACTTGACTGCCACATCAAATGTGTCTGATGTTTTCTGTCGTCCGTACAACATAGAGGGTTGAATGTGTACTCGTATAGATGGTGATAGCTAAGCAAGACAATAGATCTTCTATGGGAAGACTATGTTCTATCTTAGCTATAGATCTGCCAAATGCCTTTCATTACATAAGACCCATAAATCCAACCTTACAAAAGCTCAGCGATTCACGTGATCTCGACGATTCGAAGCCCGGTACTGACCGGGAAATTGTTCTCCTTTTCTCTATACATACTTATGACCGTTACAAAAAGGCGAAACACACCCTGCCGACAGCCATAGCATCCTGGTCCGTTCAGCATTCAATAGGGTCCCCTGCTGCCGCCTACGGGAGGGGTAGCACTGGCCTTCGGTCGCAAATTGTTCGGATTTCGTCGTAGCTTGTGTCGATTGGTCGCAGCTTGTATCGATTTCCCTCTCTTGATTCACAGCTCTCTGCTGCCCGATCGCGCTAATCGTCTGCCACCAAGCGATCTGTTGGCCGCAGAACGACGCGCTCGCGTGTCCGCCGTACTCGTAATGTGCGGTGACAGATTCGTCACGGCCACATCACGCCGCAGACTTTCTTCATTCATTCGTACGCTATAAACCCTCACCTTTCCGAGCACATTTCTCGATCCGGATGACGCCTCCTCTCGGCAAATCTCGCGCATCCGGCTTTGGCACTGACGCCAACAATTCCTCCTTCGACGTGTAAGAACTCTTCAAAAAGCAATCGTCGGGATGCTCCTGTACTGGCGTTGATCTCGAACGCTATATAGAACCGCTGCTGACGGTCAATGGTCGATAATATTCGGATAACTAAACAACTGTTTCCGTGCTTGTCCAAATCAATCCGACCTGGCCCAACCGATCTTTTTCAGATTTGCTGAAATACAACACCCTACGCGTCGCTGACGAACGCCAACTTGTCCCGACCAATGTTTGCGGTTGGCGTTCCGGCACTTTCTCCACGACAAAGGGCAATCTTTGCGGCGCGCCGATACCGGCGCGCATACCCGCGTGATGCTCTACTCTTCGTTGGCTCGGGACGCACCGAACGCCCGGCATTGGTCAACCGTGTTCCGCGTGTGCTCTCACCAGTTCGTCCCATTTCTTCCGAAACGTGACTGGCGAGTACTTTGCTCCGAGTTTTTCGTAATGCCGGCGTATCTTGGCCAAGCTCACGCCCGCTTTGAAGCGCTCCAGGGCTCTCAGAAAGTGTTCTTGCAGAATAGCTTCCTTTTGAGCCTTGTCGCCTGAGCCAAGTTCGCTCCAACCACCGTCAACAACTTTTTCAAACTGGCTTTCCGAACTATCCTTCCCTGAAGCCGCATTCGCTTGCCGGGCAAGCCCCCCTCGATTGAGGAAGGCATCTGCCATTGATTTCACATCGCCGCTCATCTCTTATTCCTTTTCAATATTGGATTTTTTCTTGAGATAATTGGCCGTCGCTTCACCTAGGATACGTGTCGCGCTACCAATCTTGAACGGCTTGGGAAGATCGCTGCCCTCGCGCTTCCATTCTTCGTATGCCCACGACTTCGATTTGGAAATGATTGAGCAAAACTGCTTCACACTCAGAACCGGTGGAATTTCATCCAACGTCATACGACACCTTTCATTCACATGGACGACAGCAGATCGCGCTTGAGCGCGTTAGTAGTGCTGCGTCGATTGTTAGAGAGCGAAGGTGGGACCCAGCTACCATCCATGAGCCACACCTGACCTGCCTGCATCGACCTGTGCTGTCTTTCACTGCACTGAACGATGAGGCGATGGTAGAGAGGCAGCTTCGCCGGGTCTTCACAGCCACTAAAATAAAAATTTGGGCACAAAAAAGCCCCTCGGCGAGGGGCTTGGACGGGTGTGAAATGAGGCGTCAGGCCTTCTGTCGTGGCTTGACGCGATGCGGAAACCTTTCTGGCTCGAGGACGAGCCAGCCCTCTATAGTTCGAGGGAGATTCTCCAGCATCAAATTACACGACTCGACCAATTGATAATGGTTATCATTTAAATAGTGAGCAACAGCATCAATAGCAATCTTGGTCGACTCCCACCCCTCTGCCGGCGCCAGCGCCTTAATCAATCTGGCAGTTTCTTCCTTAACCGGATTGCGGGAACGCCCCGTTGCCTGTCCGCCTTTCCTCGCGCGCGCAACGAAGCGCTTCGCTGGGTCCGGAATTAACATAATTGGACTTGACCAATAAAGACCCCGTTGAGCACAGTGTGACGCGTGATCCAGGTCATTTCTCTTCAACGCTTCGATACCTTCTATGACATGAGCTATAGCCATGATTGGCGCATAAAAATGCGCGTCATATCCACGCCCCGCGATTGCTTGCATGGATAAGACACTTCTAAACTCAAGATATTCTGTCGAAAGACCCGACCTCATCCCCCGTCTAATTACTCTCTCCCAACCCAACCATTTCGTCTTGAGAGAATATTTAGAAATATAATTTCGCACCGACACTTCAACGGCTATCAATTTCTCACACAACTCACCAGCCGGCTCAAGTTGCCCCAAAGTTGAACTTCGCGGCATCTGCAAATCCCACTCGTCACTATCAGTTCGCTCACCGTTCATCGCGATCACAAGTGGCTCAGACACGCCCTCTAAATAAAACGTCATCTTTGTCGAGAATTTTAAAACGCCTTTCTTTTTTACAAGATCTCGAATCGGTTTAAATTTCTTCGTTGTCTCAGTGATAAAATACGGTTTCTTGATTTTCATTTTTCACGTTACCTCATCAACCGGCGACCACCTGCGTTGTTTCGCAAGCTGTCGATCTGCTCGCTAGCACTCAATCCTGTCAGAACGACTCAAGCATCCTTCGCACCGATATCGGCCTTGAGCGTTTCCAGATAGTCTGCCCACTTCTGCATCATTAGGCGGCGCTCTTTGATGAATTTGGTCCGGTTGTACGCTTTGCCGAGATTGTCTGGAACCGCATGTGCGAGCTGATGCTCGATCACCTCCGGCTTTTGCTCCAATTCCTCATGAAGGATCGTGCGCGCCATCGCTCGAAAGCCGTGCCCCGTGATTTCGGTACGTGTGTCATAGCCCAGTCGACGAAGCGCTGCATTGACCGCCGCATCACTCATTGGACGTAGTGCCGAACGCGCCCCTGGAAACACGTATCGCCCACTGCCTGTCAGCGCATGAAGTTCTCGCAAAATCTGAACAGCTTGGCGGGCAAGCGGTACTAAGTGCTCCGTGTTGGTCTTCGTCACGAGATAGCGCCACTCGCCCTTATCCAGATCAAACTGAGCCCACTCAGCATTGCGGAGTTCACCGGGGCGAGTGAAGAGCATAGGCGACAGCTTGAGTGCGCATAAAACCGGGAACGTGCCCGAGAAGCCATCGAATGCCCGCAACATGGCACCAACCTCCTCGGGGTCGGTAATCGAAGCAAAGTGCGTGGTCTGAGCCGGCGGGATTGCATCGGTGAGGTCACGAGCCGCGTCGACCTTGCAGTACCCCTCTTTAATTCCGTAGCGGAATACTCGGCTGATCTCGCTGCGTACCCGGTGGGCAGTAAAGCGAGCACCTCGGCTGTCGATGCGCTTGAGAACAGTCAAAACTTCGGGAGCGTCGATTTCCGCTATCGGACGCTTGCCCAGCCACGGGAAAACATCCTTGACGAAACGCGCCTTGGTCTTTTCCCACGAGCCCGGTGTGACGTAGGGCTTACGCTCTTCCATCCAGCCCAGCGCGACAGCCTCGAACGAGTTGGTCGCGGCAAGAAACGCCGCTCGCTTATCGGCCTTCTTCGCCTCTCCAGGGTCGACACCTCCAGCAAGCGTCTTTCTCGCCTCGTCTCGCTTCTCTCGCGCCGCGGCAAGCGGAACATCGGGATAGACGCCGAGAGCAAGACGCTTCTCTTTACCAGCAAAGCGATACTTGAATCGCCAGTATTTGCCTCCCGCTGGAGACACTTCGAGATACATGCCGCCGCCATCGGCGAGGCGGTACGGCTTTTCACGGGGAGAGGCCTTTCGGATAGTGACGTCGGTCAGCGGCATGGTGCACCTCACAGCCCCAAGGGGGCATTTTTTGTCAGGGGCATCAACCATCAACCAAAATCCCCCCAGAAGTGCCCCCGCATGCCCCCGGATTCACACGGGCCAGACTGGACAAGTCAGGAATAAAAAAACCCGTGAAGCCTTATGCTATCACGGGTTTATGGATTTCCAAGGATGCCCTCGGAATGGTATTTGGTGCCGGGGACCGGACTCGAACCGGCAAGCCAGTTAAGGCGGCGGATTTTCGTCACACTGCTTCTTTCGAAGCCGGCATCGTCTGAACAATGCCGTTCGTGCGCTGGACTATGCCTTCGCCATCGCGCGCGGGCCGCTGCCCGTGCGCCTTAGGCGCCCCCCGTCTAGTCTCTACACCTTCCACGCGTGTGCTGCGAGGCTTGGCTCGGCGTTGCCTCGATGCATCGCATCAGGGGTTTCGCCGAATTTGAAGGGTTCTGCACCGGTCGTTTCCGGCCGGGCACTCAAACTTTTAAGTCCGCTATGTTTACCAATTTCATCACCCCGGCAAGGGCGGACGGGATTCTACCACTGCTCGCACGAACCCTCCTCATTTGACCCTGTCGTACACGGCCGCATCGATGCCCGCCCCCGCATCGACGCCGCGCCACCGTTGCTCCCTGCCGGCCATCGCACGCGATCGACACGCCGATACACGATGCAGCGGTCATGCGTCGATGCCGAATCGATCTCACATCGATTGAACACCTCTCGCCTTACATTGGGAAAATGAAACGATTCGATTTCGCTTGATGCGTTCAAGCGCATTCGATGCGTCCGCTGCAATGAAAACCACCGGATTTCCGACGCACGGTGCGATCCGATGCGCTTCATTAAGCTCGCCTTAAGCCACACCATGATAGGGGCCGCCTGCACTACTGCTCCATAGCCACGCACTCATACGCTTTTTCACCGAAACGACATACGCACGGCTTAGCCTGACCCGCGCCCAAGTAATCGACAGTAATAAATCAACCCGATTCGTCAGGCGCGAGTCATCCAGTTAGGAAAACATAATGTTCAGAAAGCCCCTGTTAATCGCGATGTCAGCATCGGTCTTTCTTGCCGCATGCGGCGGCGACGACGCAACTTCTACTCCCGGCGTCGCGCCGGCCAATACGGCCGCGGTTCCGAACACCGCCACCGCGACCGGCTACTCGCTGTCCGTGTTCGCGAAAGCGCCAACCTCCACCGACAAGCCCGACTCGATCGTCCAATACAACAACACGATCTTCATCGGCTACCAGAAGGCCGGCGACGTGAAGGACGGTTCGGTGCCCGGGCTGACCAACGACGTCGTGCAGTACGACCTGAGCGGCAACGTGCTCAAGACATACACGGTGCCGGGCCACGTCGACGGGCTGATGGCGCGCACCGATACGAACACGCTGTGGGCAATGGCCAACGAAGACGGCAATCCCGAACTGACGATCATCGACCTGAAAGCCGGCACGCAGAAGACCTATGCGCCGACCGTCAATCCGACCGCGCACGGCGGCGGCTTCGACGACATGCAGCTGCTCAACGGGAACATTTACGTGAGCGCGTCGAACCCGACGACGCCCGGCGCCGCGCCGACGGTCGTCCAGCTTACGCTGAACCAGAACGGCACGACGTTCGACGTCGCGCCCGTGCTGGCCGGCAATGCGCAGGCAACCGACCTGACGCCGTCGGTCGGCGGCTCGCCGAACCCGACCTACAACCAAGCGGTCACGCTGAGCCTGACGGACCCTGATTCCGAAGCGATCGATCCGGCCGGCGACCTCATGCTCGACAGCCAGGCCGACGGCAAGCTCGTGTTCATCCACAATCCGGGCGCGAGCCAGACCGTCAGCGTGCTGACGCTCACGCTCTTCAACGACAAGGACGGCCCCGTGTACCCGGTCGACGATACCCGCTGGGTGCCGGCACCGGGGCAGCAGAACAAGACCTTCATGCTGTTCACCGATGCGAGCAACACGACGTACCGCGTCGATGCGCCGTTCAGCCAGGGTGACGCGTACAGCGCCGGCCAGGGCCAGGTGATGAAACTGGATACGAAGACCGGTCACCTGACGCCGGTCGTGACGAGCGTCGGCAACGCATCGGCGCTGCAGGATCCGCACGGCATGCTGTTCGTCGCGCTGTAACGCAGGTGCCCGCTCTCGCGCGTCGTTCGCCGGCCATCGCGGCCGACGGACGGCGCGCGAGACGATGCGCAAAACGGCGCAACGCCCCATCCGCAAGCCGTCGCGACCACGCGCGCGCTACACGCCGCTACGCCGCGAATGCCGCGCATCCTGCACGATTGCCGGTTCCACCGCTACAATCGACATGTTGCAGCGCGGGCATTTTCGTCACACGATTCCACGCGCGGCACATCCGATGTGCCCCCATCACACGTCATCGGACGGTCACAATCGTTTTCGATAATCGTCTCGCCGAAAACGTTTACATCGCACTGCCCACATGACTCCGACCATCAAGGATGTCGCCGCACTCGCCGGCTTCTCGATTGCTACCGTGTCGCGCGCGATCAACGCGCCGCATACCGTCAGCCCGGCGACGCTCGAAGCGATCCGCACGGCGATCGACACGCTGAAATTCCGCCCGAGCCCGCTCGGCCGCCAGTTGCGCGGCGAACGCACGCGGCTCGTCGGCGTCGTGCTGCCGACCCTCGCGAACCCCGTGTTCGCCGACTGCCTGCAAGGGATCGACGAACTCGCGACCGCGGCCGGCTTCAAGCTGATCCTGATGACGACCGAATACGACGCGGCGCGCGAGCGCCACGCGATCGAGACGCTGCGCGAGCAGCGCGTCGAAGGGCTGATCCTGACCGTCGCCGACGCGGACACGCACCCGCTGCTCGACATGCTCGACCACGACGGCCCGCATTACGTGCTGATGCACAACGACACGCAGCGCCGCCCGTCGGTGTCGGTCGACAACCGCCGCGCCGCATACGACGGCGTGCGGCTGCTGACCGCGCGCGGCCATCGCCGCGTGCTGATGCTCGCGGGCTGCCTCGCCGCGTCGGACCGCGCACGGCAGCGCCATCTCGGCTATGCGCAGGCGCTCGAGGAAAGCGGCGTCGCGCCGCTGCCGCCGGTCGAGGTCGACTTCAACGCGCCCGAGCTGCCCGACGCGGTGCTCGCGCACCTGACCGCGCGCGCGACGCGCCCGACCGCACTGTTCTGCAGCAACGACCTGCTCGCGATGGTCGTGATGCGCGGCCTCCGGCGCGCCGGTTTCTCGGTGCCGGACGACATCTCGGTGCTCGGCTTCGACGGCATCGCGATCGGCGAACTGCTCGCGCCGCCGCTCGCGAGCGTCGCGACGCCGAACCGCGACATCGGCCGGCAAGCGTGGCAGCGCCTCGTCGAATGCATCGGCGGAAAACGCGTCGAACGCGCGTCGCTGATCCTGCCGCACACCGTGCGCGACGGCGCGACGGTCGCACCGGTCGGCCTGCACGTCCGCGAAGCCTGACCGCGCGGCACGCGCGCCGCTCATTCATACGCTCATTCATACGCTCACCCACACGCTCCCCCACCCGCTCACCCGGAGACCACCCCGTGACCCAACGCCTGCCGTCCCTGCTGCGCATGCTCGCCGCGCCGCTCGCCTGCGCCGCGCTCATCGCCGGCGCCTCGTCCGCGTACGCGGAAGACACCGCGATCTGCTACAACTGCCCGCCCGAATGGGCCGACTGGGCCGCGCAGATCGCCGCGATCAAGCAGAAGACCGGCATCCGCGTGCCGTTCGACAACAAGAACTCGGGCCAGGCAATCGCGCAGCTGATCGCCGAGCAGAAGAGCCCCGTCGCGGACGTCGTGTACCTCGGCGTGTCGTCGGCGTTCCAGGCGAAGGACAAGGGCGTGATCGCGCCGTACAAGCCCGCGCACTGGAACGACATCCCCGCGAACCTGAAGGACCCGCAGGGCTACTGGTTCGCGATCCACTCGGGCACGCTCGGCTTCTTCGTCAACAAGGACGCGCTCGAAGGCAAGCCGGTGCCGCGTTCGTGGGCGGACCTGCTGAAACCCGAATACAAGGGCATGGTCGGCTACCTCGATCCGTCGAGCGCGTTCGTCGGCTACGCGGGCGCGGTCGCCGTCAACCAGGCGCTCGGCGGCACGCTCGACAACTTCAAGCCCGCGCTCGACTGGTTCAGCAAGCTGAAGGCGAATGCGCCGATCGTGCCGAAGCAGACCGCGTACGCGCGCGTGCTGTCGGGCGAGATCCCGATCCTGCTCGACTACGACTTCGACGCGTATCGCGCGAAGTACAAGGATCACGCGAACGTCGAGTTCGTGATCCCGAAGGAAGGGACGATCGCGGTGCCGTACGTGATGAGTCTCGTGAAGGGTGCGCCGCACGACGCGAACGGCAAGAAGGTGCTCGATTTCGTGCTGTCAGACGAAGGCCAGAAGCTGTGGGCGAACGCGTATCTGCGCCCGGTGCGCGCGCAGACGATGAGCGCCGACGTCGCGTCGAAATTCCTGCCCGCGAGCGACTACGCGCGTGCGAAGCCGGTCGACTTCGGCAAGATGGCGGCCGGCCAGCAGGCGTTCGGCCAGCAATACCTGCAAGTGATGCAGTGACGGCAGGACGCGACCGATGCTCGACCTGACTTTTCCGCTGCGCTGGCGCATCGCGCTCGTCGCGCCCGCGCTCGCGGTGTTCGCCGCGTTCTGGCTGCTGCCGATGGCGTCGCTCGCGCAGGTGTCGGCGAACGGCGCGTTCTTCGCGCAGTACGCATCGCTGCTCGGCAACGCGCGCTACATGAAAAGTCTCGGCGAGACGGTCGCGCTGTCGGCGGCCGTCACGCTCGCGACGCTCGCGCTGTCGACGATCTCCGGCCTCTTGCTCGCGCGGCGCGAGTTCGCCGGCAAGCGCGTGCTGCTCGCGCTGCTCACGTTCCCGCTCGCGTTTCCGGGCGTCGTCGTCGGCTTCATGGTGATCATGCTCGCGGGCCGGCAAGGGCTGATCGGGATGCTGTCCGCGAAGCTCACCGGCGACAAGTGGGTGTTCGCGTATTCGGTCGCGGGTCTGTTCGCGGGCTACCTGTACTTCTCGATTCCGCGCGTGATCGTCACCGTGATCGCCGCGGCGTCGAAGCTCGACCCGTCGCTCGAGGAAGCCGCGCGCTCGCTCGGCGCATCGCCGTGGCGGATCCTGTGCGACATCGTGCTGCCGGCCCTTGCGCCGGGCCTGATCGCGGCCGGTGCGATCTGCTTCGCGACCGCGATGGGCGCGTTCGGCACCGCGTTCACGCTCGCGACCGACCTGAACGTGCTGCCGATGACGATCTACACCGAATTCACGCTGAACGCGAACATCGCGACGGCCGCCGGCCTGTCGATCGTGCTGGGCGTCGTCACGTGGGCCGTGCTCGCGCTCGCGCGCCAGTTCACCGGCCACACCGCGGCTGCGGCCGCCTGAGGTTCATCCGATGCATTCGCTTTCCGATTCTCCCGCGCCGTCGCCCGCTCCCGCGCGCGCGAACGGCGCCGTGCGGCGCACGCCGCGCGTGACCGGCGCGCGTGCGATCGCCGCGCTGCAATGGCTCGTCACGCTGCTGCTGTGCGCATTCCTGATCGTGCCGGTCGTGATGTCGGTACTCGCGGGGCTGACGGTCAACTATTTCCGCGGCGTGTCGAGCGGCCTCACGCTGCGCTGGCTCGAACAAGTGTGGCAGCAGTATCACGGCTCGGTCGCGCTGTCGCTCTACGTCGCGTTCGCGACGCTCGCGATCGTGCTCGCCGTCGGCGTGCCGGCAGGCTATGCGCTCGCGCGCAGCAAGAGCCGCGTCGCACGCGCGATCGAGGAAGCGCTCGTGCTGCCGGTCGCGCTGCCGGGGCTCGCATCGGCGCTCGCGCTGCTCGTCGTCTACGGCGGCTTCACCGCGTTCCGGATGAGCCTGTGGTTCATCGTCGCCGGCCACGTCGTGTTCACGCTGCCGTTCATGGTGCGCGCGGTCGCGGCAGTCGCCGCGGGCGCCGACCTGCGCACGCTCGAGGAAGGCGCGGCAAGCCTCGGTGCGTCGTTCGTCACGCGCTTCGTCACGATCGTGCTGCCCAACCTGCGCCCCGGTATCGTCGCGGGCGCGCTCGCGGTGCTCACGCTGTCGATCGGCGAATTCAACCTCACGTGGATGCTGCACACGCCCGACACGAAGACGCTGCCCGTCGGCCTCGCCGATACCTACGCGTCGCTGCGCCTCGAAGTCGGCAGCGCGTACACGATCCTGTTCCTGCTGATGACGCTGCCGCTGCTCGTCGCAATGCAATGGCTCGGCGTCGATCCGACCGGCACGCGCGCGACCAGGCGCGGCAAGCGCTGATTCCGGCCTTCTCGATGAAACTCGATTCCATTCCGATCACCCTGACCCGCTGCGCGAAGACGTTCCGCGGCACCCGCGTACTCGAGCCGCTCGACCTGTCGATCGGCGCGGGCGAAACGCTCGTGCTGCTCGGCCCGTCGGGCTGCGGCAAGACGACCACGCTGCGCCTGATCGCCGGCCTCGACACGCCGGACGCCGGCGGCACGATCGCGTTCGGCGATGACGACGTCACCCCGCTTCCGATCGAACGCAGGCAGGTCGGCATGGTGTTCCAGAACTACGCGCTGTTTCCGAACCTGACGGTGCGCGGCAACGTCGGCTACGGACTGAAGATCCGCAAGACCGAGCCACGCGTGCTGCGCGAGCGCGTCGACGACCTGCTCGCAATGATGCGGCTCGACGCCCACGCGGACAAGCCGATCGACCAGCTGTCGGGCGGCCAGCGCCAGCGGGTCGCGCTCGCGCGCGCGCTGGCGGTACGGCCGCGCGTGCTGCTGCTCGACGAGCCGCTGACCGCGCTCGACGCGAAACTGCGTGACGCGCTGCGCCGCGAAATGAACGCGCTGTTGCGCGAACTGGGGGTGACGACCGTCTACGTGACGCACGACCAGGCCGAGGCGATGGAGCTCGGCGACCGCATCGTCGTGATGAGCGCGGGCCGCATCGAGCAGATCGGGACGCCGCGCGACATCTACTACCGGCCCGCGAACCGCGCGGTCGCGCAGTTCATCGGCACGCTGAACCGGGTTGCGGGACAATGGAGAGACGGTGCGCTCGTGACGACGGGCGGCGCGCTCGTCACGCCGCACGCCGCCGACGAATGGTTCTTCCGTCCCGAGGACGCGCATCTCGCCGACCCCGCGCACGCGCCGTTGCGCGGCGCGGTCGGCGCGTGCGCGTTCCTCGGCGAGCGCACCCGGCTCACGATCGAGCACGCGGCGCCCGACGCGCTCGTGATCGACGTGCCGGGCCGCGTCGAGCTTGCGCGCGGCACGGCCGTCGGCATCGCGATCGCGCCCGAGGGGCTGATCGCGCTCGGTGCGTGACGTCACTTCAGGTCACTTCACTTCACGTGATGTGACGTGAAGTGATGTGCCCCACGATAACCATTCGATCCGAGGAACGACGATGCTGCTTGCACAAATCAGCGATCTCCACATCAAGCGGCCGGGCCAGCTCGCGTACCGGCGCGTCGACACGGCCGCCGCGCTCGCGCGCTGCATCGCACGCCTGAACGCACTCGAGCCGCGCCCCGACGCCGTGCTCGTCACCGGCGACCTGACCGATTTCGGCAACGACGACGAATACCGCCATCTGCGCGACCTGCTCGCACCGCTCGAGATTCCGTACTACCTGATGGTCGGCAACCACGACGACCGCGCGGGGCTGCGCCGCGGGTTCGCCGACCGGCCCGAATGGCAGGACGGCGGGCAGGACGGCGCGTTCGTGCAGTACGCGCTCGACATCGGCGCGGTGCGCGTGCTCGCGCTCGATTCGCAGGTGCCGGGCGCGAGCGCGGGCGACCTGTGCGATGCGCGGCTCGCGTGGCTCGCCCGCGAACTCGACGCGGCGCGCGACCGGCCCGTGATCGTCGCGCTGCATCACCCGCCGTTCGCGTCGGGGATCGGCCACATGGACGCGCTGCGGCTCGCGCCGGCCGCCGCGGCAAAGCTCGACGCGCTGCTGCGCCGGCATCCGAACGTCGAGCGCGTGCTGTGCGGCCACGTGCACCGGACGATGTTCGCGCGCTTCGGCGGCACGATCGCATCGACCGTGCCGGCGCCCGCGCACCAGGTCGCGTTCGACCTGCGCGACGGCGCGCCGTCGGCGTTCCGGCTCGAGCCGCCCGCGTTCGCCGTGCATCAATACACGCCCGAAGCGGGCGTGATCACGCATCACGTGTACGTCGACGAAGGCGACGGACCGTATCCGTTCTACGAGCCGACCGGCGAACTCGTCGACTGACGGGGCCGCGCGCCGGAAGCAGGGTGCGCCCGGCAGGGTTCACGGTGCTCCGGTATGATCGGCACCCTCGAACGATGCCCGGCGCGCGCGGCCGCCAGCCGCCGCGCCCGTGCGGGCCTCGCCGCTCCCGACTGCCCGGTACCGCCATGTCCACCGCCTCCACCAACCGTCCGACCGACGGCGCCACCTCGCCGCACTACTCGCGCAGCCTGCTGTTGCTGCTCGCGACGATCGCAGGCGTGTCGGTCGCGAACATCTACTACAACCAGCCGCTCCTCGACAGCTTCCGCGAAGCGTTTCCCGACCACGCATCGTGGATCGGCGCCGTGCCGACCGCGACGCAGCTCGGCTATGCGGCCGGCATGTTCCTGCTCGCGCCGCTCGGCGACCGCTTCGACCGGCGCCTGCTGATCCTGCTGCAGATCGCCGGCCTGTCGGTTGCGCTGATCGCGGCGGCCGCCGCGCCGTCGCTCGCCGTACTCGCGGCCGCGAGCCTCGCGATCGGCGTGCTCGCGACCATCGCGCAGCAGGCGGTGCCGTTCGCCGCCGAAATCGCGCCGCCCGCCGCGCGCGGGCAGGCGGTCGGCACCGTGATGAGCGGCCTGTTGCTCGGGATCCTGCTCGCGCGCACGGCGGCCGGTTTCGTCGCCGAATACTTCGGCTGGCGCGCAGTGTTCGGCGCGTCGGTCGCGGCACTCGTCGCGCTCGCCGCGGTGATCGTGCTGCGCCTGCCGAAGAGCTCGCCGACGTCGACACTGCCGTACGGCAAGCTGCTCGGCTCGATGTGGCATCTCGCGGTCGAACTGCGCGGGCTGCGCGAGGCATCGCTCACGGGCGCGGCGGTCTTTGCGGCGTTCAGCGCGTTCTGGCCCGTGCTGACGCTGCTGCTCGCCGGCGCACCGTTCCATCTCGGGCCACAGGCGGCCGGCCTGTTCGGCATCGTCGGCGCGGCCGGCGCGCTCGCGGCGCCGTACGCGGGCCGCTTCGCCGACAAGCGCGGGCCGCGCGCGATCATCTCGCTCGCGATCGTGCTGCTCGCGCTGTCGTTCGTGATCTTCGCGCTGTCCGGCGCGAGCATCGCGGGGCTCGTGGTCGGCGTGATCGTGCTCGACGTCGGCGTGCAGGCCGCGCAGATCTCGAACCAGTCGCGCATCTACGCGCTGAAGCCCGAGGCGCGCAGCCGCGTGAACACGGTGTACATGGTGTGCTATTTCATCGGCGGCGCGCTCGGCTCGTCAGTCGGCGTCGCCGCGTGGCGCATGTTCGGCTGGACCGGGATGTGCGCGGCGGGACTCGTGTTCTCCGCGCTCGCGGGGTGGTGCCACTATCGCGGCGCGAAGCGCGGCGGCTGAGCGTCCGCCGCGCGTGGCGCGGTCAGGCGTCGGTCGTCGGGAACGCGGATGTCGACGGGGACGCCGCAGGAGGCGTCGGAACGGGGGCTGACGTGGAGATCGGCGCAGGCGCGGATGTGATCGTCGGCGCCGGGGGCGGCACCGAAATGGGTGACGTTGACGGCGTCGGTGCGGCTACCGAGATGGACGACGCTGCCGACGTCGATGCCGCCGCCGGGATGGACGACGTTAACGACGTCGATGCCGCCGCCGAGATGGACGACGCTGCCGACGTCGATGCTGCCGCCGGGATGGACGACGTTGACGGCGTCGGTACGGATGCCGGCGCAGACGTCGTGGCAAGCGTCGGCGCCGACTCCGACATGGATGTGGTCGACGGCGTCGGCGCGGACGCCGACACCGGCGACGCTGCGAGCGCCGACGTCGACGCCGCTGCGGACGCCGCCCCAGCGGAAGTCGCAGACGTCGAAACGCTCGCGGCCGCCGTCCGCGCCACGCCCCTGCGCGCCGGATCGAACACGAACGACAGCCCGACGCTGCCGAGGATCGCGAGCGTCGCGACCACCGTCGCCATCGTCACGGGTTCGCCGAGCATCAGTGCGCCGAGCGCGACCGCGACGATCGGGTTCACGTACATGCAGCTGCTCGAGATGATCGGGCTCGTGTGGCGGATCAGATAGCCGTACGCGACGTAGGCGGCCATCGTGCAGAACACCATCAGGTACACGAACGCGAACACGGGCGCCACCGCGAGATGCTCGACGCGCTCGCCGAGCAGCCATGCGACGAGCGTCGACATCAGGCCGCCGAGGCCGATCTGCAGCGACGTGGACAGGAACAGGTCGGACGGCAGCTTGAGCCGCGTCGACAGATGCGCGCCACCCGCCCAGAACAGCGCACCCGCCAGCACGGAAATCGTGCCGAGCGCCGAATTCGCGGCGGCCGCGCCGCCCGCGTTCAGCACGATGATGCCGACCATCCCGAGCGCGACGGCCGCCCATTCGCCTTTGGTCACGGGCCGCCCCGCGACGGCGGCGATCACGGTCGCGAACAGCGGCACCGTCGCGACCATCACCGCGGCCGAGCCGCTGCTGACGGTCCGCATCCCGAGCGCGATCGTGCCGGACGACAGCGCGACGAGCATCGTGCCGATGATTGCCGAATTGCGGATCTCGACGAGCGACGGCCATTCCGGCTTGCGCCGCAGCGCGAAGATGAACAGGCCGATCCCGCCGAGCAGGTTGCGCAGCCCCGACAGCAGCAGCGGCGGGAACGACTGCAGCGCGAAGTGCAGGCCGCTGTAGGTCGAGCCCCAGACGAAATAGATGAACACGAGCGCCAGCGCAACGCGTCCGCCGCGGCTTTGCGGCAGGCGGATCGGATGACGGGCGAAGAAATCGAGGAGCCGGTCGAGCGGAGTCATCGTTCAGCCTGCCCGCACGGTGCGCCGCGTGCCCCGTTGAAAGACGCCGGAAGAACCGGCAAACGGCCCGGATGGGGCCGGAACGGCGAGAGCAAACGTGCGGAACGACATGACAGTGCGAACGGCGACGAGGTGAACCGGCAGGGCCGGCGGCAGAGGGACATGAAAACGTGCGCAACCGCAACGGACGCGCACGTCTCGGCATTATGGCATCACGGATTCGAAAGGATCTTCAGACCTGGCTGAAAGGTGGCCGACTGACGTTTCGGCGCGACAGTTTCATCCCGGTCGCGCCGAAACGTCGTCCGGAATCCGGACGACAGGAACCGCACCGCCCACTCGCGGAACGACGACCGCCGAACTCCAACCTCTGCCGTTCGGCCAACGATGCGCGCTCGACACGCTCGTCAACATGGCGACGGCGGCCGGCTTGCGCATCGAGATGCGGGTGCAGGAATCGGGCTGACGCGCGCGCCAGCCCGGCCCTTCCCCATGGCGCGACACGACCCGCCGAACCCGTTATTCGAAAGCCGTTTGGGACTTGTCTGAAAGGCTGTCCACTGATGTTTTCTCGCGGCATCGAATATTTGATCCGATTGGTCCATTTTCCCTAATGTCGCGAGTCTCGCTGCCGTATACCCGGCCATCAACCCTGCTTGCATGATGGTTTTTATCTGAAGAATGCATCGATGCGGGTCGGGACGTGACCGTTTTTTCTCACATGGGTAGCGGGGTATGAACAAGCTGACAGGCACCATCAAGTTCAAGATCGCGGTCGCATTCTGCGCATGCGTGATCGTGATGATCGCGATCGGGCTGGAAGGAATACGGGGGCTTGCAACGCTGAGTTCCGACATGGGTTCGATGTACACGGACAGCACGGTGCCGATCGAGGATCTGGCGAGCACCCAGGCGAATGCGCTGCAGATGCGCGTCAACCTGGAGCGGCTCGTCACGACGCATGACGCGGCCGAAGCAAAGACCAACGCCGAGCGCATCCGCGACCGCGAGAAGAAGATGCTGTCGGCGTGGAACGACTACTACCCTGCGAAGGTGACGGCCGACGACGAGCGCAAGGTCGCGGACCGGATCGCCGGCCAGCTCGGCGAATTCCGCGCGCTCGTGTCGACCGCGCTCGGCGCGGCGGAATCGGGCAACGCCGAAGCGACGGCGGCGGCGCTGGACAAGATCCGTCCGCTCGGCAGCACGCTCGCCGACAGCATCGACGAGGACATCGCGATCAACGCGAAGCAGGTCAAGGACGCGGCCGACCAGGGCAACGACACGTTCCATACGCTGCTGTGGGCATCGCTCGGCACGCTCGCGATCGGCGTGGCTGCCGCGACCGGCGCATGGCGGTACCTGCAGCGCGCGATCACGCAGCCGCTCGGCATCGCGATGAACACCGCGCAGCGCATCGCCGACGGCCACCTCGAGAACACGATCGAGGTCCGCTCGAACGACGAGTTCGGCCGCCTGCTGGACACGCTGCGCCAGATGGACGCGCAGCTCGCGAGCGTCGTGCGCGGGATCAAGACGTCGAGCGAATCGATCCTGACCGCATCGAGCGAAATTGCCGCAGGCAACATGGACCTGTCGTCGCGCACCGAGGAACAGGCCGCGTCGCTCGAGGAAACCGCCGCGAGCATGGAAGAGCTGACCGCGACGGTCAAGCAGAACTCGGAGAACGCGCGCCAGGCGACGACGCTCGCGACCAACGCGTCGGACGTCGCCGACACCGGCAGCGAAGTCGTCGAACGGATGCTGTCGACGATGCACGACATCACCACGAGTTCGACGAAGATCGCCGACATCACCGGTCTCATCGAGAGCATCGCGTTCCAGACCAACATCCTCGCGCTGAACCCGGCGGTCGAAGCCGCGCGCGCCGGTGAACAAGGGCGCGGCTTCGCGGTCGTCGCGGGCGAGGTGCGCAGTCTCGCGCAGCGCGCGTCGAGCGCCGCGAAGGAAATCAAGGACCTGATCCAGCACTCGGTCGAGACGGTGCGCGACGGCTCGGAGCAGGCGGAAGCGGTCGGCCGCACGATGGGCGACGTGCGCCAGGCGATCCGCCGCGTCGCCGACATCAACGCCGAGATCTCGGCCGCGTCCGACGAGCAGAGCCGCGGCATCGAGCAGGTCAACGTCGCGGTCGGCCAGATGGACGAAGTCACGCAGCAGAACGCGGCGCTCGTCGAACAGGCGTCGGCGGCCGCGCAATCGCTCGAACAGCAGGCGGCCGAGCAGAAACGCGCGGTCGCGGTATTCAAGCTCGCCGGCGAAGCAGGTGCGGCCGCGCCCGCGCGCAGCGCACCGAAGGCGGCGCGCCGCCCTGCCCCGGCACGCGTCCCCGCGCCGCGCGCAGTGACGGCGCCGGCACTCGCGCTCGCCACGGCGAGCTCATCGGGCCGCGATGACTGGGAAGCGTTCTGATCGCGCGCAAGCGGCCCGCGTGCGGGCCGCTTACGACCCGCCGAACCAGTTGTAGCCCTGGTCGACCCAATACCCGCCCGGATACGTGTTGGTCACGAAAATCTCCATGATGTGCTTCGGGTTCTTGTAGCCGAGCTTGGTCGGCATCCGCAGCTTCATCGGGAAGCCGAATTCCGCCGGCAGCCGTTGCCCGTCATACTCGAAGGTCAGCAGCGTCTGCGGATGCAGCGCGGTCGGCATGTCGATGCTCTCGTAGTAATCGTCCGCGCATTTGAAGCCGACGTACTTCGCGCTCGTATCGGCACCGACGCGCTGCAGGAACGCGCCGAACGGCGTGCCGCCCCAGCGACCGATCGCGCTCCACCCTTCGACGCAGATATGCCGCGTGATCTGCTCCGCATGCGGCAGCGCGTACAGTTCGTCGAGCGTCCACACGCGCTTGCCGGTCACGAGGCCGGACAGCGCGAGCCTGTACGTCGACGCATCGACATGCGGCACCTCGTCGATCGCGTAGAAAGCGTTGAACGGGAAAGGACGCGTCAGGTCGGCTTCCGTGTAGGTCGGCGCGAGACGCTGCGGGCTGAACAGCCATGCCTGCACGCGGTCGTTCATCCGCGACACCTTTTCGAGAAACGCATTGACCGATGCGTCGTCCTGCAGCGTGCAGCCGGTCAGCATCGTCAGGCCGCCGAGCGTCAGGAGGCGCCGGTTGAACAGCCGCCGCGACGGCATCTCGAGCTCGCGCCGCACATCGAGCGCGAGCGACTGCCGGTCGAGCGTCCAGCGCTGGCGCACGCGCCGGTCTTCGGGTTCGGACATGATGATCTCCTCTAGCGCCCGCGCAGCATCGCGAGCAGCGAGCGCGGCACCAGCAACGCCATCGCGACATGCACGACGAAGAACGCGACGAGCACCGACATCGCCCAGAAATGCACGACGCGCGCGTTGTCGTAACCGCCGAGCAGCGTGCGCAGCAGCGGAAACTGCACCGATTTCCAGATCACGAGACCGGACAGCACGAGCACGACGAGATCAGCGATCGCCGTCAGGTACGCGGCGCGCTGCACCGCGTTGTAGACGCTCAGGTCATCGTGCGCGAGCTTGCCGCGCAGCGCCGCTGCCAAGTCGCGCAGCACCGCCAGCGGCGTGACCGGAAGGAATTTGCGCGTGATGCGTCCGGTCGCGATCGCCATCGTCAGGTAGAAAAGGCCGTTGCCCGCGAGCAGCCACATCCCCGCGAAATGCCATTGCAGCGCGCCGCCGAGCCAGCCGCCCAGCGTGATGCCGTGCGGGAACATGAACGGCGGATAGATCGGCGACGCATCGTAGATGCGCCAGCCGGACAGCACCATCACGATCGCCGCGAGCGCGTTGAGCCAGTGGCTCACGCGCACCCACAGCGGATGGATCGTTTGCACGGGCGGCCTGGCGGCCGCGTGCTCGGGAACAGGAACGGCGGGCATCACGCACCTCCTCGATTGTGTCGGCTAACCGCACGACGGCAGGCCGACCGCCTGCACGACGTCCGGGAAGCGCGCGGCGTGCGGCACCGGTACCCGGCCGGCGGCGGATGCGCCGGCGGCCGGTCGCTCCCGGCACGCGCGCGGACGATGCGTTCAGTACGACATCTTGTTCGACTTGTCGTCGTTCATCGGCTTGCCCATCGAATCGTGCGACATCGCGCCTTTCTTCTTCGTGTCGTGCTTCGCCATGGCACCTTTCTTCATCCCGCTGTCCTTGGCCATCTCGTCGTGGCCCATCGCGTCCTTCGACATCGGCGCTTGGTCCTTCGACATCGACGACTGATCCTTCGACATCGCATCGTTCTGTGCGTAGGCGCCCGTGGCTGCAAAGGCGAAACCGGCGAGACAGGCGGCGATCAATACGTTCTTCTTCATGACATCACTCCTTCAGGGTGGGTTTGAGGAGTCGAATAGTCGGACGAGGCCACGTGAAATGACAGCCCCGTCACAAAACATTTTAGTTTTCGCGGCGGATGATCGCGACCGGCTCGGCCGCTCGCCGCTGCGTTCCCGGGCAAGCCTCGACGCCTCCGGGTTTTCCCCGCCGTTTCCGCCTGAAACACCCGCCCGACGTTCTCCCGGCCAACCCGCCCGCACGCACGTCGCCATCGCACGCGCACGCCGAGGCACACGCCTGATCTGCCCCCGGTTGAAACCGCCGCAAAGCCGGTGTATTGTGTGCGCTTGCTAACGCGGGGGTCCTGCAATGCGTTCGGTCAATAAACCGGCATTGCGGGTGAGAAATACCCTTTGAACCTGATCTGGGTAATGCCAGCGCAGGGAAGCGTACGGGCTTCGCCGCCATCCTTCTGACGAAACCCGCCGCCTCACGAACCTCGTCTCCTGCTTAGCTCGAGCCCCACATTCGCCATGGGACCCGAGTCATCGCCACGCACCGACTCGGGCCGATACAGGAGATTGCATGAACGCCAATCCGAAGTTTCTGTCCGCCGACGCCCACGTCGACGCCGCGGCCGTCGCGCCGCTGCCGAATTCGCGCAAGATCTACGTGACGGGCTCGCAGCCCGACATCCGCGTGCCGATGCGCGAGATCACGCAGTCCGACACGCCGACCGGCTTCGGTGGCGAAAAGAATCCGCCGATCTACGTGTACGACACGTCGGGCCCGTACACCGACCCGGACGCGAAGATCGACATCCGTGCGGGCCTGCCGGCCCTGCGCCAGCGCTGGATCGAAGCGCGCGGCGACACCGAGACGCTGTCGGGCCTCACGAGCGACTACGGCCGCGAGCGCGCGGCCGACCCGGCCACGGCCGACCTGCGCTTCCCGGGCCTGCACCGCCACCCGCGCCGCGCGCAGGCAGGCAAGAACGTCACGCAGATGCACTATGCGCGCCAGGGCATCATCACGCCGGAGATGGAATACATCGCGATCCGCGAGAACCAGCGCCGCGCCGAGTACCTCGAGAGCCTGAAGGCGAGCGGCCCGAACGGCGCGAAGCTCGCCGCGATGATGGGCCGCCAGCACGCGGGCCAGGCATTCGGCGCCGCCGCGTTCGGCCCGAACGCGCTGACCGAGATCACGCCGGAATTCGTGCGCTCGGAAGTGGCGTGCGGCCGCGCGATCATCCCCGCCAACATCAACCACCCGGAATCGGAGCCGATGATCATCGGCCGCAACTTCCTCGTGAAGATCAACGCGAACATCGGCAACTCCGCCGTCACGTCGTCGATCGGCGAGGAAGTCGACAAGATGACGTGGGCGATCCGCTGGGGCGGCGACACGGTGATGGACCTGTCGACCGGCAAGCACATCCATGAAACGCGCGAGTGGATCATCCGCAACAGCCCGGTGCCGATCGGCACGGTGCCGATTTACCAGGCGCTCGAGAAGGTCAACGGCAAGGCCGAGGACCTGACCTGGGAAATCTTCCGCGACACGCTGATCGAACAGGCCGAGCAAGGCGTCGACTACTTCACGATCCATGCGGGCGTGCGCCTGCAGTACGTGCCGCTCACCGCGAACCGGATGACGGGCATCGTGTCGCGCGGCGGCTCGATCATGGCGAAGTGGTGCCTCGCGCATCACAAGGAAAGCTTCCTGTACGAACACTTCGAAGAGATCTGCGAGATCATGAAGGCGTACGACGTGAGCTTCTCGCTCGGCGACGGCCTGCGCCCCGGCTCGATCTACGACGCGAACGACGAAGCGCAGCTCGGCGAGCTGAAGACGCTCGGCGAGCTCACCCAGATCGCGTGGAAGCACGACGTGCAGGTGATGATCGAAGGCCCGGGCCACGTGCCGATGCAGCTGATCAAGGAAAACATGGATCTGCAGCTCGACTGGTGCAAGGAAGCGCCGTTCTACACGCTCGGGCCGCTGACGACCGACATCGCACCGGGCTACGACCACATCACGTCGGGCATCGGCGCCGCGATGATCGGCTGGTTCGGCACCGCGATGCTGTGCTACGTGACGCCGAAGGAGCACCTCGGCCTGCCGAACAAGGACGACGTGAAGGAAGGCATCATCACGTACAAGCTCGCCGCGCACGCAGCCGACCTCGCGAAGGGCCACCCGGGCGCGCAGGTGCGCGACAACGCGCTGTCGAAGGCGCGCTTCGAGTTCCGCTGGGAAGACCAGTTCAACCTCGGCCTCGATCCGGACAAGGCGCGCGAATTCCACGACGAGACGCTGCCGAAGGATTCGGCGAAGGTCGCGCACTTCTGCTCGATGTGCGGCCCGCACTTCTGCTCGATGAAGATCACGCAGGACGTGCGCGAGTTTGCGGCGCAGCAAGGCGTGTCCGAAACCGAGGCGCTGAAGAAGGGCATGGAGGTCAAGGCCGTCGAGTTCGTGAAGACCGGCGCCGAGATCTATCACCGCCAGTAAGCATCACCGGCAATAAGCGCCGGATCGCTCCGCGATGCACGAAGCCCGCTTTCGAGCGGGCTTTTTTTCTGCCTGCCGCGTGCCCGCGAGCGCACGGGAAACAAATGATTACGAAAGCACGAACGCTCTAACAAGTCCTTACAGCAGCCGCGAGGGGTGGCGCGTAGATTGGGTTCATGCGCGGCCACCGATCGGTCGTGCGTCCTCCGTTCACAACATCAAGGACAAGATCATGAACACGATCCGACGTATCGGGATGTGCACGCTGCTCGTCGCGACGCTGGCCAGCCTGTCGGCGTGCGATTCGATGACTGCGCGCCAACGCAACACGGCGATCGGCGCGGGCGTCGGCGGCGTCGCCGGCGCGGCGATCGGCGGCAATGCGCTGTCGACCATCGGCGGCGCAGCCGTCGGCGGCATCATCGGCAACCAGGTCGGCAAATAAGCCGGCCGCCCCCGTGCGGGGCGCAGCCTGACTCTGACAGACGGCGTTTTCCGCATGCGGAGAGCGCCGTTTTTGCGTGCTCGCCGGGGGGCTTGCGACGCGCCGCGGGCCATGCCGCTCGCGGCATGTCGTTTCGGGAATCCGGATGCGGTACCCGTAGCGGTACCCGAAATGATCCGTTACCGTTTTGCACATCGTGTCACGACAGCGCGGCGTAAGCTTAAGAATCGGCTCACCGCCCACCTTGCCGGGGAGACATCATGAACAGAACACTCGTCGCGGCGGCCCTCGCATGCGCGACGCTTGCCGGCTGCTATTACCCGTACGGCTACTATCCGTCCGACTATTACGCCGCCGCGCCCGTTCCGGCGGCGCCGGCATACGTGGCGCCAGCCCCCTATTACTATCCGGCCTATCCGACCTATCCGGCACCCGCCTACTATGCGCCGGCCTGGGGCGGCTGGTGGGGCCCGTCTGTGTCGCTCAATTTCGGTTTCGGCGGCCACGGCGGCGGCTGGCATCATCACTGATCGCTGTCACCGTCGCAACGTCGCCCAGCCAGACCAGCCGTCGCCGATGGCCCCCGACATCGCCGGCAGCAAGCGGTTCTGCCGCTTCTTACCGCTTCTTACCGTTTCTTGCCGTTTCATCCGATCGTGAAACGTCGGCCGGTTAACGCAGTGTAAGATTCAGCGCATCCCCTCCCCGGCCCTCCGGCCCACGATCGATGTCACCGAAAAACGCTTCCCTGCTGACCGTGCTCGCTGCCCTGTGGGGTGCGTCGTTCCTGTTCATCCGCATCGGCGTCGCCGAGTTCGGCGTTGCGCCGCTGATGGCGCTGCGCGTCGGCATCGGCGCGCTGTTCCTGACCGGTCTCGCGCTCACCCGTTTCAAACCTGCCGATCTCGGCACGCAACTGCGCCGTCATGCGTGGCCGCTGTTCGTCGTCGGCGTGCTCAATTCCGGGGCGCCGTTCTGCCTGTTCGCGTTCGCCGAGCTGACGCTGTCGGCCGGCGTGACGTCGGTGATCAACGCGACGACGCCGCTGTGGGGCGCGCTCGTCGCGTACCTGTGGCTGAAGGACAAGCTGTCGCTGCCGCGTGCGCTCGGTCTCGTGATCGGCTTCGCGGGCGTGCTGACGCTTGTCTGGGACCAGATCGCGAGCGCGCCCGGCGGCACGGGCGCCGGCGCGACCGCGCTCGCCGCCGCCGCGGCGCTCGGCGCGACGCTGCTGTACGGGATCGCAGCCAACTACACGAAGCGCAAGCTGACCGGCGTCGACCCGCTCGTCAACGCGACCGGCAGCATGATCGGCTCGACCGTGCTGCTGCTGCCGTTCGCGATCGCGACGTGGCCTGCGGCGCCGATCAGCGCGCACGCCTGGGGCTCGGTGCTCGCGCTGGGCATCGCGTGCACGGGGATCGCGTATTTCATCTTCTTCTACCTGATCGCCCACATCGGACCCGCGCGCGCGATCACCGTGACGTTCGTGATTCCGGTGTTCGGCCTGTTGTGGGGCGCGCTGTTCCTGAGCGAGCACGTGTCGGCCGTGATGATCGAAGGCTGCGCGATCGTGCTCGTCGGCACTGCGCTCGCGACGGGCGTGATCAAGCGGATTCCGGGCATGCGGCCGCGCGGCGGCAAAGCAGCCTGACGGCGTCGGCGGACGCCGGCTTCGCGTGCCGCCCGCCTGTTCGTGAACCGGACGCGCCCGATTGGGCGCGTTTTTGCGTCTGCGCGATGTCGATCCACGTTGACGTCGATGCACGCCCGGCGCCTGGTTCAGGCTGTACGCGGAGCGAGTGTGGAGTTACCCTGATACGCGATCCACCGGGATCTCGCTACACTCGAAACAAATATCCGCAGGAGGCGGTCAAGATGGGCCACGTTTTTCCGCGCCTGCCTGCGCGTGCGGCCGCCGCTGCGACGCACCGCGACGCCGCGTTGCCGTCCGTCTGCGAGCGCTGCTGACATGTCGCAGACTCTCGACCTTTCGCTCGAATCCCTGCTCGAACGCCTGACGCCCACGCCGGCCGGCTGGCTCGCCGACTTTCGCGGCGCGGCGCTGCGCAGCGTATTCCAGCCCGTGCTGTCGATCACGCACAAGCGCGTCGTCGGCTACGAGGCGCTGCTGCGCGTGATCGACGCGAACGGTCAGGCAATCTCGCCCGGTGCGCTGTTCGATCGCACGCGCGGTGAAGAGGAAGCGCTCCTGCTCGACCGGCTCGCCCGTTGCCTGCACACGGCCAATTTCGTCGCACAAGGGATCGGCGACGGCTGGCTGTTCCTGAACGTGACGCCGCGGGTGCTCGATTCGGGTCTCGTGCAACGCGAATTCGTCGAGTCGCTGTGCCATCATTTCGCGCTGCCGCCGAACCGGATCGTGCTCGAAGTCGTCGAGCAGCCATCGCGCGACGAAGCCGAGCTCGCCCGCACGATCGACATGATCCAGCATCGCGACTTCCTGATCGCGATCGACGATTTCGGCACCGGGTTCTCGAATTTCGACCGCGTGTGGCGTGCGAAGCCCGACATCGTGAAGCTCGATCGTTCGCTCGTCGAACGCGCGACGTGGGCCGCCGACGATCGCCGCATCATCCATCACCTCGTGTCGATGCTGCATCAGGCCGGCGCGATGGTCCTCGCCGAAGGCGTCGAGAGCGACGACGCGCTGCAGGCGCTGATGGAAGCGGACATCGATTTCGTGCAGGGTTTCCAGTTCGGGCAGCCCGATCCGTCGATCGCGCGCGCAAGCGCGTCGGTGCCTGCGATGCTCGACGCCGCGTGGGCGCGCTTCATCGCGCGCCATCCCGCACCAGCGAATGGCGCGCAACCGGGCTTCGACGCAATCGAACGGCTGGTGCTCACTGGCGCGGCCGCGTTCGCGGCGAGCGGCAACCTGCAGGACGCCGCGCAGCGCGTGCTCGTCGTACCGTCCGCACGCCGCGTGTTCGTCACGGACGAGATCGGCGAACAGTTCCTGCCGTCGATCGGCGCACCGACCCACAACAACAACGCAGTCCCCACGCGCCTCGCGCCGCTCTTTCCGGAAACGCACAGCAACTGGTCGCGCCGCCCGTATTTCCAGCGCGCGATCGCCGCACCCGGCCGCGTCGCGCTGATGGGGCCGCACTTCTCGCTGACGGAAGGCCGCGACTGCTACACGGCCGCCGTCGCCACCCGCGCGAACGACCGGCTCGTCGTGTTCTGCGTCGACTTCGTGCTCGACAGCGCGGGAACGGTCATGCGCTGATACGCGCACGGCGTCCGGCGCGAACGCGTTGGACGCGACGGCGTCAGTCGACGATCTTCCCGCGCCCGGATTTCACCACGCTGCGGCGCGCCTTGTGCTCCAGCCGCCGCTCCTTCGATGCACGGGTCGGCCGCGTCGCGACGCGTGCGCGCGGCGTGACGGCGACGCTGCGGATCAACGCGTCGAGCCGCGCCAGTGCGGCATCGAGATTCTTCTCCTGGGTGCGATGTTCCTGCGACTTGATCACGACGATGCCCTCGCGCGTGATGCGCTGGTCGGACAGCGCGAGCAGCCGCTCCTTGAGCAGTTCGGGCAGCGACGACGCACGGATGTCGAAACGCAGGTGAATCGCGCTCGACACCTTGTTGACGTTCTGCCCGCCCGCGCCCTGCGCGCGCACCGCGGTCCATTCGATTTCAGCCGGATCGAGCGTATAGCGAACCATCATCGCGGCACCTCCGCGCGGCGCCGCGCAAGCGCCTCGTCGATTCGCGCGGACAGGCCCGAATCGCGCTGCGTGCGTGTCGCGACGGCCTGCGCGAGCACGCGCCGTGCGCCGATCACCTGCACGCGCGTGCGCGCACGCGTCACGGCCGTATACACCAGCTCGCGCGTCAGCACGCGGCCGAACGTCGCCGGCAGCACGAGCGCAGCCTCGTCGAATTCGGAGCCTTGCGATTTGTGGACGGTCAGCGCGAACGCGGTTTCGTGCGGCGGCAACGCTGCCGGCGACACCGCGCGCGCCGTGCCGTCCGCACGCCTGAACCACACGCGCAGCACGCCATGCGCATCGGGCAACGCGATGCCGATGTCGCCGTTGAAGAGCCCGAGCGCGTAATCGTTGCGCGTCACCATGATCGGCCGCCCGGTGAACCAGTGCGCGCCGACCGCCAGCGGCACGCGCGCAGCGCGGCGCACGTGCGACGCGACGAGCGCGTTCACGTGCTCGGCGCCGCGCGCCCCGCCGCGGGTCGCGCACAGGATCCGGAAACGGTTGAGCGCGTCGAACAGCGGCAGCGGATCCGGCTCGGTCGCGGCAAGCGCATCGCGCAACGCATCGAGATAAGCGGAGAATCGCCGCGCGAGACGTTCGACCGTCGGCGCTGCGAGCGTGTCGCCCGTGTCCTCGTGGAACGACGCGGCGGCCGTGTCGCTCGCCGGCAACGCGTCGAGCGCGTTCTGCACGTCGCCGCGGCGAATCGCCAGCGACAGGCGTCCGATCGGCGAATCGAGCCCGAAGCGGTAATTGCGCTCGAGCCACACCACGCAATCGGCAAGCGGCGCCGGCGCCGATGCGCCGGCGGTCGCGGCCGCGTCGGTTGCCTCGGTTGCATCGACCGCCGGCGCAATCGCCGCGGCGGCACGCTGCGCATCGTCGGCAGCGAGCGGCGCAACTGCGGCCGCATCGAGCCACGCGAGTTCGTCGGCTTCGATCCACGCAGGCGCGTCGCCCCCGTCGCCCTCCTCGCGCGCGGCTTCGCCTGCGAAGGCCGCCTCCGTGGATGCGTCGTCGTCGATCAGCAAGTCGAACAGCGACGCCTGACGGTCATCCACACGCGCGGGCGCAGCCGGCTTCCGCGAAACTGCCGCTGCAAACGATGCCGCTGCGGCGTCGGCACGGTCCGGCACCGGCAGCGCCGCGGCGAACGCCGCTTCGTCGATGCCGAGCGCCTGTGCGATGCGCGCGCGCGCGGTGGCGCTGAACGACGGCCGCGCGCTCAGTTCGGCGAACACGGCGCCGGCCTCGACTGCGGCAAGCTGGTCCTTGTCGCCGAGCAACACGAGCCGCGCGCCCGGCGCGAGCGCATCGAGCAGGTGCGCGGCGAGCGCGACGTCGATCATCGATGCTTCGTCGACGACGATCAGGTCATAAGGCAGCGGGTTGTCGCGATGATGGCGGAAGCCCGACGCCCCGCCGCCGCCCAGCAGCCGATGCAGCGTATACGACGTGTCCGGCAGGCGCGCGGCGAGTTCGGGCGGCAGGTCGCCCGCCCGCGCGTGCAGCGCTTCCTGCATCCGCTGCGCGGCCTTGCCGGTTGGGGCGGCGAGCGCGATGCGCAGGCCCGGATGCGCGTCGAGCAGACACGCGAGCACGCCGACGACCGTCGTCGTCTTGCCGGTGCCGGGGCCGCCGCTGACGATCGTCACGCGGCCCGTCAGCGCGACGATCGCCGCGACGCGCTGCCAGTCCAGCTCGCCCGTCGCCGGCCCGAAGTAACGGGCAAGGCGTTCGCGCAGCGCGTCGGGCGCCAGCGCGTCGTCGGCAACGGCCTCGCCCGCCTGCGCGACCAGCGCATCGGCGAGCCGCCGTTCGTAGTCGAAATAGCGCGCGAGATAGAGGTGGCCGTGCCGGTCGACGATCAGCGGCCGCTCGTCACCGCGTTCGAGCGCGCCGAACGCGACGACGCCGCTCGCGGCGAGCGCCGCGCGCACGTCGGCGAGCGGTTCTTCATATCGCTGCGCGAGCGCGGCGAGCGCCACGCAGACATGCCCGCCCGCGGTCGCCCGGCTCGACGCGAACGCGGCCCGCGCAGCCCAGCGGGCGGCCGCGGCCGGCGCGCCCGCGCGGCGCGCGAGTTCGCCGATCCGGCGCGCGAACCCTTCCGCGAGCGCGATCCCGAAATCGGCCGGTTCGGGCAGGCGTGCGACGAGGCCGCCGGTAAATTCGAGCGTATCGTCACGCGTACTCATGCGCGAGCTCCTTCCATCATCCGGTCGAGCGCGTCGACGAGTTCGCGCGCGGGCCGCCGCGCATGCACCCCGGCCGGCGCGCCGTCGCTGCGCCACGCCGGCCGCACGCCGCGTATGAACAGGTATAGATAGCCCGCGATGTGCGTATCGTAGTCGTAATCGCGCAGCCGGCCGCGCAGGTAGCGATGCAGCGCGACCGTATACAGCAGCGCCTGCAGGTGATACGCGTGATCGGCCATCGCCGCGTCGAGCGCGCGCGGGCCATAGGCATCCGGCGTATTGCCGAGATGGTTCGATTTCCAGTCGACGATCCAGAACCGGCCGTCATGCTCGACGATCATGTCGATGAAACCCTTGATGAAACCGGCGAGCACGCCCGCCTCCAGTGCGACGTCCGGATAGCCGTGCGCGACCAGCAGCCGGCGCAGCGCGGCGAGGTCCAGCGACGGCGCCGGGAACAGGAAGCCCATTTCGTCGAGCCGCTTCGCCGGATCGAGATCGGCAAGCCGCAAGCCGGGCACGAGCTCCGTGCGCACGACGTCGTCGACGAGCCGCGCCATCATCGCCGGCAGCCGCTCGCCGAGTTCGGGCTCGGCCTCGACCGGCCGATCGTGCAGGGCGCCGAGCGCCGCCGCATGCCACGACGACGGTTCGGTGAAATCGCTCAGCTCGAACAGGCGGTGCAGGCACTCGCCGGCCGCCGCGCCGCGCGGAAACACGAGGATGTCGTCGTCGGGCGGCACCGCAGCCGGCCACTCGGCGCCCGGATCGCCGTCGGGCGCGAACGCGGCGAGCGCATCGTGGTCGGGCCGCAGCTCTTCGTCCGGCACGGCCGCGACGCCGACCTCCTCGCGCGCCATCGACGCGGTCAGCGAGCTGAAGCTCGCCATCCGCCACGCATCGCGCAGCACGCGCGACGCATGACGCGCCGCCAGTGCCTGCGTCGCGTCATGCCCGGCGGCAAGCCGCTCGCGGTGCGTCGGCACCGGCAACGGCCCGACGCTCACCGGGCCGTCCGCGAGCGCGCGCCATGCATCGTCGAGCGCGGCATCGTCGGGCGGCTCGTCGAGCCACGCGTCGAATGCATGGCCGGCGCCGGCCACGAGCCAGTTGAGCACGCTGCGCCGCGATTCGCGCGTCGAGCGGGACGACTGGTACGGCCCCGCGACGAGATAGCACCGATAGACCGCACGCGTGAGCGCGACATATACAAGCCGCGCGCGCTCCGCCGCCTGCTCGCGCATCACCTGCCGCGCCGCATGCTCGGCAGCCTCGTCGTCGCAACCGTAGTGCAGCACCGCGTCGCCCGCGTCGTCGTGATACTCGCGCGCATCGGGCAAGCCGGACGCGGGCGGCTCGCGCAGCCCGCCGTCGTTCAGGAACGGGCAGAACACGATCGCGTATTCGAGGCCCTTCGACTTGTGCACGGTGACGATCTGGACGAGGTTGCGATCCGATTCGAGGCGCAGTTGCGCCTCCTCGCCGCCGCCGTCGAGCCGCTGCGCGGCGAGCCAGCGCAGCGTCGGTGCGATGCCCGGCTGCGCCGATGCGCGTGCCTGCGTCAGCTCGGCGAGATGATTGACGTCCGTCACGCGGCGCTCACCGTCGGCGCCCGCCATCAACCGCTCGGCGATCCGCAACTCGCGCGCGAACGTGCGCCACATCACCGCGAACCCGCGTTCGCGCCACAGCAGTCGATACCGCGAAAAACGCTCGACCCAGCTCATCGCATCGGCGCCGTCGGCAGCAGCATCGGCAAGCGCGCCGCGCGCGTCGCCGTCGCCCTGCTCCATCCGCCACAATGCGCCGGCGTCGAGGCCGAACCAGTCGGACGCGAGCGCCGCACGCAGGCGCCGCAGGTCGCCCGGCGCGTCGATCGCCGCGAGCACGCGTTCGAGCTGTTCGGCGTCGCCGGTCGAGAACACCGATGCCTGCGCGAGCTCGACGCTGCCGATGCCCCACATCGCCAGCACGCGCTTCACGAGACTGCCCTGGCGGTGCGTCTGCACGAGCACCGCGATATCGCCCGGCGACAGCGGCGTGTCGCCGAGCCGGGCGCGCCCGTCGCGGGCGCCGCGCATCAATCGCGCGATCTCGGCCGCGCACGCGTGCGCGGCCTGCGATTGCGCATCGCGCTTGCTCAACACGTCGTCGCCGCCCGGCAGCGTCCAGATCCGGAAGTCGCCCGGCTGGCCGGCATCGGTCTCGTCGGCAAGCGGCGCGCGCACGCGCGTGCCCGCGCGCACCGGGTAATAGTCGAGCCCGTCGAGCACGAACGCGCGCGGGTTCGACAGGAAGAAGCGGTTGCAGGCGTCGACGATCGCCGGCGTCGAACGCTGGTTGACCGCGAGCGTATAGCACGCGCTCGCCCGCGCGCGCGCCGCCAGATACGTGTGCAGATCGGCCGCGCGGAAGCTGTAGATCGCCTGCTTCGGATCGCCGACGAGGAACAGCGGCCCGCCGGGCGCGAAGATCCGGTCGAAGATCGCGAACTGCAGCGGATCGGTGTCCTGGAACTCGTCGATCAGCGCGGCCGGGTAGCGCGCGCGCAGCGTGTCCGCCAGCCACGGGTGCGCGTGCAATGCGTCGTACAGGTTCGCGAGCAGATCGTCGAACGACACCACGCGCCGCGTGCGCTTGCGTTCGGCCAGCTCGCGCGGCGCGTCCTCGAGCCATGACGCGATGAGCGCGAGCCAGCGCGCGCGCTGCACGGCCTCGGCTGCGGCGACCGCCGCGTCGAGCGCGTCGGCGACGTCGAAGAACGGATGCTCGGGCGTCGCGCCGCCCTTCTTCGTCGCCTTGACGAGCGCTGTGCGCGTGAGCTTCAGCGCGGCTTTCGGCAGCGCGGCAGACGCGTCCGATTGCGCGAAATGCGTCGTCCACGCGACCAGCGCGTCGGCAACGGCATCCGCCTTGTGCGAGCGCTGGTTGAGCGCAGGCTGCGCGGCACGCAGCAACGCGTCGATCGCGTCGCGCTCGGCGGACCACATGCGGGCCGCCTCCGCGAAGCATTCGGCCGCCGCCGCTTCCGCCGATTCGTCAGGCTCTGTGACGCCGTCCCAGCGCAGCGCCGCGAGCGGCTTCTTCAGCCGGCGCGCAAGCTGCGCGTCGAGCGCGGCGGGCCCCGCGCCGGATTCCACGAGCCACGCGGCGAAGCCCGGCCAGCGCGCCGCCATCGGCTCGACGCGCGTGCGCCAGAAATCCGCCGCGAGCTCGAAGCGCAACGACGCATCGTCGGCTTCCATCTCGAACGCGAACGGCATCGCGGCCGCGAACGGCGCCTCCTGCAACGCGCGCTGGCAGAACGCGTGGATCGTATGGATCGCGGCCTGGTCGAACGCGCGCAGCGCGCGCCGGATCCGCTTCGCGGCCGTCTCCGGATCGAGCACGCCGTCGTTGCCGAGCGTGGTGTCGACGAGGCGCGTGATGAACGGATCGCCGCCGTCGTCGCCCGTGTCGAGCGCATGCGCGAGCTGCGCGAGGCGGCCGCGGATCCGCTCGTGCAGCTCCGCGGTCGCCGCCTTCGTGAAGGTCACGACGAGAATCTGGTCCGCGCCGAGATCCTTCTCGAGCAGCAGGCGCACATACAGCGCGCAGATGTTCCACGTCTTGCCGGTGCCCGCCGACGCCTCGATCTGGTTGACGCCGTCGAGCGGACACGCGAACACGTCGAGCTCGAGCGCGTCGAGCGATTGCGATGCGCCGCTCATGACGCCTCCTTCAGGTGTTCGACGAGCGGCTCGAACACGAGGCGTGCGAGCGTGCCGAACGGTTCGTCGAGCGACGGGTTCGCACCGCGCCACGCAATCGCGAGTGCGGGATCGTCGGATTCGCCGACGACCCGGTCGTTGATCCAGACGCTCGCCGCCTTCGCCTCGCTGTCGGTCACCCACGCCCACGCGCTGCGCGGGAAGAAGCGCAGCGGCATGCGCCGGCCCGCGCGAAACAGCGCGGCAAGCGGCGCGAGGCGCGCGAGCGGCGCCGCGACGGGCGTCAGCTCGAACGCGCCGCCGCTGCCGAACCACAGCGTGCGGCGCGGCCCGTCCGGCACGACCGCGCAATAGACGAGATGCGCGAGCCACGCGGACAGATAGTCCCGCGCGCTCGGCCGCGCATAGCGGTAAATCACCTGGCCCGCGGCCGTGAGCCGGTTCAGCGTGCCGTGCAGCGCAAGCGGCGCGCTCGCCGCGTCGCGCGACAGCACTGCGTCGTCGGCGCCGAACAGCGCTTGCTCCGTGTCGGGCCAGACCGGCACGACTTCGATCGAAAACGGCCGGCGCTCGGCGCCGTCGGCAAGCACCTGCCGCACGTTCGCCGCCAGTTGCGTCAGCGAACCGAGCGCCTGGTCGCGCCAGACCGCGCCCGTCGCGCCGCCCGGCAGTTCCGGGCTCGCGTCCGCGATACGCAGCGCACGATCGTGCGCGGCCGCTTCGCCCGATTCGATCAAGAGCGGCAGCACGCGTTCGGCGAGCGCGTCGCTGCCCGCGTAATCGAGCGCGAACGGCTCGGTGTCGAGCAGTTCCGCCTGCGCGTCCGCGAGCACGATGCCGAGGCGTTCGCGCAGCAGCGCGCGCGCCGGGTGGCGCCAGAAGCGCTCGAAGTCGGCGAACGCGACCGGCTCGGCGGGTTCGGCCGGCAACGGCTGCGCGAAGAACGCGGCCTCGCGCGCGCCGCCTTGCGACAGGTCGGCAGCCAGCAGCGACGCGAGCGACGCCCGTTCCGCGTCATACGAAAAGAGCGGCCCGCCGGGCCGGAAATACGCGGCGGCAAACGGCTGCAGCGGATGCTCGACGATGAACGAGCGGCGCGCGGCGTCGACGTCGGCCGGCGCCGCATCGGGCCCGGCCGCGACGAGCGCGAGATGGTCGAGCAGCTCGTCGACGAGCGCGGCCGGCGGCAACGGCGCGTTGTCGCGGATGCTGCGCCCCGTATACGCGATCAGCAGCCGGTCGCGCGCGCCGAGCAGCAGGTCGAGGAACAGGTTGCGCTCGTCGTCGCGCCGTTGCCGGTCGCCGAGCTTCGGCAGCACGGCCATCAGGTCGAACTCGTCCGGGCGTGCGAGGCTCGGCAGCACGCCATCGTCCATGCCGAGCAGGCACACGATCCGGTACGGCAGTCCGCGCAGACTCGTCAGCGACGAGAACGTCACGCCGCCCCACGGCACCCCGCCGCGGGCCGGATCGTCGAGCGCGGCGGCAAGCCCCGCGCGCACGACGGCGGCCGGCAGCGCCTGCTCGGGCGCCCCCTCCGTCATTGCGGCCAGCATCGCATCGAGCGCGTCGCGCACGCCCGCGAGCGCATCGGCATGCGCGGCGCCCGAATCGAAGAAGCGCGCGAGCGTGTCGGCGAACAGTTCGCTCCACGCGTGCGGTGCGTGCGGCTCCGCGAGGCGCCGCGCGAAGCCGTCGAGATCGTCGGTGAAGCGCGCGAGACGGCCGAGCAGCTCGGCCTCGCTGCCGGTGGCCGCATCGATCGGCAGCCATGCGCCGACCGGCGCCGCGCCGTCGGGCATCGCGTAGCCGAGAAAGAGGCGCGCGAGCGCATCCGAGAACGTGTGGCGCGGCGACGGCACCGCCGCGTCGTCGCTCGTTTCGGGCGCGAGCCCGCGGCGCGCGCCGGCGGCCGCGAGCCAGGTCTGCACCGTTTCGAGCGCAGCCGCGTCGATCCCGTAGCGCGCGGCCACCGCATCGACGCGCAGCCATTCGATCAGCGCCGGCGCGCCGACCTGGCGCTCGGGCAGCGCGAGCCAGTCGAGCAGCACGCGCGCGACGGGGTTCGCCTGCGACGGCGGCAGGCCCGTGATCCGGTAAGGTACGCGTGCGCCGCCGGCACCGGCCGTGCCGAACACTGCGTCGATCAGCGGCCCCGCCGCCGCGAGGTCGGCCACCGCGACCAGCACGTCGGACGGCCGCAGGCTGTCGTCGGCATCGAACCACGCGAGCAGGCGGTCGTGCAGCACCTCGAGCTGGCGCGCGAGGCTGTGACAGATGTGCACCTCGATCCCATGCTCCGCGGGCGGCTCGCCGAGATCCGCTTCGGGCTGCAGGTCGAGGATCGCGTTCTGGATTCGCGCGAGCCAGGTCGGCGCGGGATTGGCGACGTAGTACGACGCGTCGCCCGATGCAGCGCTTTCGGTCAGCTCGTGCAGCATGTGGAGCTGTGCCTGCGTCTGGCGGCCCCATTCGGCGAGCAGCGGGTGGCCGACTTCCTGGTAGTCGAGCCGCCCCGCCGCGTCGAGCGCCTCGGCGTGCGCGGCGGTCACGATGTCGAACCAGAATTCGCGGCACGGGTTGAGCGCGTAGATGCGCACGTCGATCCAGCGCGACAGTTCGCGCAGCAGCGCGACGTGCAGCGGCGGCATCGTCGGCAGCGCGAACACGCTGACCGATTCCGGCCAGTTCGCGCGCGCGACCGTGTCGAGATCGAGATGACGCGCTTCGCCGAGGAAGCGGTGCGCGGGCGGCGTGCCGCTGTCGCTCAGCTCCGCGAGCAGCGCGCGCCACAGCGCGGCCTGCCAGCGCTCGTCGTCGCGCGCCGCGTCGCCGATCCCGCGCAGCGCGCCGTCGCCCGCGAGAACCGATTCGCCCGCCTGCCACGCGGCCAGCCATTCCGGACGATAGGTCAGGTAATGATCGAGGACCGTCGCGACGCGCTGCGCAAGCTCGTAGCGCATCGCGTCGTCGGACGCGGACAGGTACGCGGCGAGCCGCGGCGACGCGAGCCATGGCGCACCGCCGGCGGCGTCCGACAGCAGCCGGTAGCAGCGCCATACGAGGCGGTCCGGCGCGAACGGCGACCGCGTAGGCACCGTCAGCACACGGCCGATCTGCGCCCACAGCCATTGCGCGAGATACGTGAACTCGACGTTCGCGCACACACCGTGGCGCTCGGCGATGTCGAGCTCGAGCCGGCGACGCAGCGCCGCGCTCGGCACGATGATCTGTTGCGGCGCCCACGGCGCATTGCGGGCGGGAAAGGCCGACAGATCGTCGAGCAGCGCATCGGCGAGCGTTTCGTGACGGTTCGAATAGAAGAGATGGAGCATGAAGCAGGCGTCGAAGCGTCGCACCGGCCGGGCCGGGCGAACGGAAGCACCAAGGATAGCAAAGGGGCGGCGCGGTGCGTATCCGCCGAACGGCCAGGGTCTTGAGCACCGCGAAATACGATAGACTCGTCGCCAATCCGAACGCCGCCCTGGTGTCTTCGTCAGCCTTGCAGCCCATCGATGCGCTATTCCGTCGAAATCAGAAAGTTTCTTTACAGCCAGTATTTTTTCGGCGGCTTGCGCATCGCGGTCGGTGTCTCGCTCCCCGCGGTGATTTGCCTGCTCGTGTTCCACAACCGCGAGCTCGGCTTCACGATTTCGACCGGCGCGCTCGGTGCATGCGTCGTCGACATGCCGGGCCCGCTCAAGTACAAGCACAACGAAATGCTCGCGTGCAGCGTGATCGGCTTTCTCGCCGCGCTCGCGACGGGCCTCGCGACGCCGAACATCTTCGCACTGTGGCTGACGATCGTGCCGCTCACGTTCGTGCTGTCGCTGATCGTCGTCTACGGCAACCGCTGGCCGCAGATCAGCTTCGCGACGCTGTTCATGATGGTGATGACGCTCGAGGAGAATCTCACGCCGCTGCAGGCGTTCATCAACGCGGGCTGGATTCTCGCGGGCGGCCTCTGGTACACGTACTGGGCGACCATCGTGTCGCAATGGCAGGCGCGCCGGATCGAGCAGCAGGCGCTCGCCGAGAGCCTGTTCGCGTGCGCCGACTACCTGCTCGCGCGCGCCGCATTCTACGACCTCGACGCCGATCTCGACGAGTGCTACCGCAATCTGGTCGCCAAGCAGATCACCGCGGTCGAGACGCAGGAGACCGCGCGCGACATCGTGCTGCGCAACCTGCCGAAGCTGCGCCGCGGCAAGCTCGACCCGGGCCGCGTGACGATGTACAACCTGTTCATCAACAGCGTCGACCTGCACGAACTGTTCGTCGGCGCCCACACCGACTACCCGCTCGTGCGCAACACGTTCGGCGGCTCGGACCTGATCATCTTCTACCGCGACCTGATCCGCAAAGCGGCGTTCGACCTCGAGGAAATCGGCCTCGCGGTGCTCGAGAACCGTGCACCGCACTCGCGGATCAGCGTGAAGGCCGAATTGCGCGCGATCGAGTACGAGATCGAGCTGATGCGCAAGAAGAACTTCCCGGCCACCAATGCGGAAGCGTACGCGGCGGTGCTCGCGACGTTCCGGCGGATCTGGAGCGCGACGCGCCTGATCGAGCGGATGCGGCGCAACCTGTCCGGCCGCGCCGATCCGCAGCAGACCGAGCTGAAGATCGACAAGGCGCTCACGCGCTTCCTGCAGCGCCGCCGGATGTCGCCGCTCCTGATCTTCTCGAACCTGAACATGCGCTCGCCGAGCTTCCGCCACGCGCTGCGCGTGACGATTGCGGTCGCGGTCGGCTTCTGGCTCGGGCGGCTGCTGCCGCTCACCAACGCGTACTGGATCGTGATGACCAGCATCATCATCCTGAAGCCCGGCTATTCGCTGACCAAGCAGCGCAACGCGCAGCGTATCGTCGGCACGCTGATCGGCTGCGCGGCGAGCCTCGCGCTGATCTACACGGTCAAGAATCCGCACCTGCTGATCGTGATGATGTTCGGGTCGATGGTGATGAGCTACAGCCTGCTGCTGTTCAATTACGCGGCGAGCGTCGTGTTCACGTCGTCGTACGTGCTGCTGATGTTCCACCTGCTCGCGCCGGGCAACATGCGCATCATCGGCGAGCGCGCGATCGACACCGTCGTCGGCTGCATGATCGCGATCGCCGCGAGCCGGCTGTTCCCGTACTGGGAATACCGGCTGATGGGCAAGCTCGTCACCGACGTGCTGACGTCAACCCGCAAGTACTTCGAGGCCGCGTGGCGCGTCGGCCGCGGCGCGCGCGCGCCGGTCGTGCCCGAGGCCGCCATGCGGGGCCCCGACGGCGCGGCCGTCGTGCCGGTCGTCGCGGCGGCGGTCGAAGCGCCGGTCGCCAGCCTCGACGGCGACTACCCGTACCGCCTCGCGCGCAAGAACGTGCACATCGCGTTCGCGAACCTCGGCCAGGCGTTCCAGCGGATGATGATCGAACCGAAGGCGCACCAGCGCTTCGTGCCGGAGCTGAACGACCTGCTCGTGCAGACGCACGTGCTCGGCGCGCAGATCACGGCCGCCGCGCCGCTGATCCGCAGCGCGTGCTCGGCCGATGACGACCCCGCCGATCCCCCCGCGCGCCACGACAATGCGCTGCAGCGCGGCCTCGCCGCCGTGCTCGAGAACCTCGAGAAGGCCGAGGCCGGCGAGCCGCCGCCCGCGCACCAGCTGGAGGCGACCAGGCAGATCACGCGCGACCTCGACGCGATGGTCGTCGCCGCCGAGCAGTCCGACGCGGTCAGCGCCGAGCGCACGCACGACCTGAAGGTGCTCGCGCACCAGTGCAAGCAGATGCTCGCGTCATCGCTGCTGATCCGCAAGGATGCGAGCATGATCCGCCTGCCGGCCTAGCGCCGGCTCGCACATTCGCCGCATTCGCACGCAAGACGCGCCGGCGTGCCCCACCGGAAGGACGGGCGCGCCGCTGGCGCCTGCCCCTTTCGAAAAGCCTCTCGGACGCGGCGAATCCGTCATACGCCACGGGCATCGCGCGCCCCTGCCCGGTGCAGCAACGCCCCTTGCCTCCGCTTCCGCGCATCGCGCCAGTCAGGGATTCCCTGATTCCGTATGATGCACGCTGCTTGGTATCATTCGTCCGACATCAAGTTGTATAGACAACTTAGGTCCAATCGAACCGGCCCCGCTCGCCCGGTTCGTCGCAATAAACATATCGGAGACTCGATGAAAAACTTGCAGCGCCACCTGAGCGCGCGGCATATCCGCTTTCTCGCGCTGGGCTCGGCGATCGGCACCGGCCTGTTCTACGGCTCGGCGTCCGCGATCCAGCTCGCGGGCCCGGCGGTAATCCTGGCTTATATCCTCGGCGGCGCCGCCGTCTACATGGTGATGCGCGCGCTCGGCGAAATGGCCGTGCGCGAGCCTGTCGCCGGTTCGTTCGGCCATTACGCGACCGAGAACCTCGGCCCGTTCGCAGGCTTCGTCACCGGCTGGACCTACACGCTCGAAATGGTGATCGTCGCGATCGCGGACATCACCGCGTTCGGCATCTACATGGGTTTCTGGTTTCCGGGCGTGCCGCAGTGGATCTGGGTGCTCGGGGTCGTGACCGTCATCTGCGGGCTGAACCTGTGTCACGTGAAGGTGTTCGGCGAGCTCGAGTTCTGGCTGTCGATCATCAAGGTCGGCGCGATCATTGCGATGATCGGCGGCGGCGTCGCGATCCTCGCGACCGGCATGCACCTCGGCCACACGGCCGACGCGCCGTCGCTCGCGAACCTGTGGAACCACGGCGGCTTCCTGCCGAACGGGTTCGGCGGGCTGATCGCGTCGCTGTCGGTCGTGATCTTCGCGTACGGCGGCATCGAGGTGATCGGGATGAGCGCCGGCGAGGCGAAGAACCCGGAGCGCGTGATCCCGCGCGCGATCAACGCAGTGCCGGCGCGGATCCTGCTGTTCTACGTGCTGACGATGGTCGTGCTGATGTCGATCAGCCCGTGGACGGGTGTCGGCAGCAACGGCAGCCCGTTCGTGCAGATCTTCTCGTCGCTCGGCGTGAAATCGGCCGCGACGGTCCTGAACGTCGTCGTGATCACCGCGGCCATCTCGGCGATCAACAGCGACATCTTCGGCGCAGGCCGCATGATGTTCGGGATGGCGCAGCAGGGCCAGGCGCCGCGCGTGCTGATGTCGACGTCCCGGCACGGCGTGCCGTGGGTCACGGTGCTCGTGATGGCCGCCGCGCTGTTCGTCGGCGTGCTGCTCAACTACCTGATGCCGAAGGACGTGTTCGAGATGGTCGCGGCAATCGCGACGTTCGCGACGGTGTGGGTGTGGCTGATGATCCTGCTGTCGCAGGTCGCGATGCGCCGCCGCCTGCCGGCCGCCGAAGTCGCGGCGCTGAAGTTCAAGGTGCCGCTGTGGCCGGTCGCGCCGGCACTGACGATCGCGTTCATGGGTTTCGTGATCGTGATGCTCGGCTGGTTCGAGGACACCCGCATCGCGCTGTATGTCGGCGCCGCGTGGCTCGTGCTCCTCGCGGCGGTCTTCTTCATCCGGATCCGCCCGAAATTCGCGCCTGCGTCACGCTGACGCACACACGTTGGCGCGTACACAGGCGGGCGCCGGCTCCGGCGCCCGCCTCGCTGTCCTCCCGGCCGGATGCGCGCCAGCTTCGGCGCCCCCCTGCCGTATCCCGCCCGGCTGCTTCCCGCGCTGCCGGTCGCGCGCCGCCTTTCGTGGCGGCCCAGCGCGCCCGGCGCAGCAGCCTCAGTGCGCGGCCGACGCGCTCGACGCCTCGGCGGGATGCGCCTCGTCGTATGCACGCTTCTGCGAGATCGCGTTGTAGAGGATCGTCGCGATCACGATCGCGACGACCACGACGATCAGGATGCCCACGTTGCGTACAGGATTCTTCTTGCGCTGATCGTTCATGGTCGGGCCCGGCTCCGTCAAATTCATCGAAGCGGGCATTCTACGCGCTTGCGCGCACCTTGCCGCACATCTTCCTCCGCCCCGCCGCCCGTGCCGCACGTAATTTTCAGCGCCCAGCGCAAGCTTTCATTTGATAATCATTCCCATTTCGATCTAGAATCCTGGATCTTTCGCTTTGTAATGTTCCGGGTCGCCGAGCGGCAGGCGCGTCCCGGAACGCCCGTTCGTCTGCCTGCCTCACCGGAGCCTCCATGTCGCCCTCGCGCCCCCGCCTGCTTCCGCTCGTCAGCGCCCTCGCCGTTTCCGCCGCCGCGTTCGCGCCGCTCGCCCACGCGGCCGACGAAGTCAGCCTGTACACCACCCGCGAACCGAAGCTGATCCAGCCGCTCATCGACGCGTTCACGAAACAGAGCGGCGTCAAGGTCAACACGGTGTTCGTGAAGGACGGCCTGCTCGAGCGCGTGAAGGCGGAAGGCGGCCAGTCGCCGGCCGACGTGCTGATGACGGTCGACATCGGCAACCTGCTCGACCTCGTCGACGGCGGGCTCACGCAGCCGGTCAGCTCGAAGGCGCTCGACGACGCGATTCCCGCGAACCTGCGCGGCGCCCAGGGCGACTGGTACGCACTGTCGCTGCGCGACCGCGTGCTGTACGTCGAGAAGGACCTGAAGGTCGACGCGTTCCGCTACGAGGACCTCGCCGATCCGAAGTGGAAAGGCAAGGTGTGCATCCGCTCGGGCCAGCATCCGTACAACACCGCGCTCGTCGCCGCGATGATCGCGCACGACGGCGAGGCCGCGACCGAGAAGTGGCTGCGCGGCGTGAAGGCGAACCTCGCGCGCAAGGCGACGGGCGGCGACCGCGACGTCGCGCGCGACATCCTCGGCGGCATCTGCGACGTCGGGCTCGCGAACGCGTACTACGTCGGCCACATGACGCACGCAGAGCCGGGCAGCGACGCACGCAAGTGGGGCGACGCGATCAAGGTCGTGCGGCCGACCTTCGCGAACGAGAAGAGCGGCGGCACGCACGTGAACATCAGCGGCGCCGCGGTGGCAAAACACGCGCCGCACAAGGCCAACGCGGTCAAGCTGCTCGAATACCTCGTATCGCCGGACGCGCAGACGCTGTACGCACAGGCGAACTACGAGTATCCGGTGCGCGCGAACGTGAAGCTCGACCCCGTCGTCGCGAGCTTCGGCCCGCTGAAGGTCGATCCTCTGCCGCTCGCCGAGATCGCGAAGTACCGCAAGCAGGCGAGCCAGCTCGTCGACAAGGTCGGCTTTGACAACTGACGCTTCGCTCGCGCCCGCGCGTCGCGCGCGGCGGATGCCGCGCATGAAGGGCGGCATGCGGGGCGGCCTGTGGCTCGCTGCGGCGCTCGTGATCGCCGCAGCGGTCGCGGCGCCGATCGCGACGCTCGTCGGCGCCGCGCTCGACGCCGATCTCGCGCACTGGCGGCACCTCGCCGAATTCGTGCTGCCGCAGGCGCTCGCGAACACGCTGCTGCTGCTCGCGGGCGTCGGTGCGATCGTCACGGTCGTCGGCACCGGCAGCGCGTGGCTGGTTACGGCCTACGATTTCCCGGGCCGCCGCGCGCTCACGTGGGCGCTGCTGCTGCCGCTCGCCGTGCCGACCTACATCGTCGCGTTCGCGTATCTCGACCTGCTGCACCCGATCGGCCCCGTGCAGCGCGCAATCCGCTGGCTGCTCGGCTTCGACAGCCCGCGCCAGTTCCGCCTGCCCGACCTGCGTTCGCTGCCGGGCGCGGTCTTCGTGCTCGGCTTCGCGCTGTATCCGTACGTCTATCTGAGCACGCGCGCGATGTTCGTCACGCAGTCCGCGAGCCTGCTCGAAGCCGCGCGCACGCTCGGCGCGGGGCGCATCGCGACGTTCTGGCGCGTCGTCGTGCCGCTCGCGCGGCCGGCGATCGCGGTCGGCGTCAGCCTCGCGCTGCTGGAGACGCTGAACGACATCGGCGCGTCCGAATTCCTCGGCGTGCAGACGCTGACCGTGTCGGTCTACACCACGTGGATCACGCGCTCCGACCTCGCCGGCGCCGCGCAGATTGCGCTCGCCATGCTCGCGATCGTCGTCGGGATGATCGCGCTCGAACGCTACGGGCGCCGCCGCCAGCGCTACGCGCACGGCCGGCGCATGCGGCCGATCGCGCCGCGCCGCCTGACCGGCCCGGCCGCGTGGAGCGCCGCCGCGCTCGGCTGGCTGCCCGTGCTGCTCGGTTTCGGCGCGCCGGCCGCGTATCTCGCGGTCGAAACGGCCAAGCGGCTGCATCTCGTCGGCGGCGTCTCCGCGCAACTGCTGACGGGGCTCGCCAACACGCTGACCGTCGCGTCCGCCGCAACCGCGGCGACGCTCGCGTGCGGACTGGTCGTCGCGTGGGCCGCGCGCGCGCAGCGCGACAGCGCGGGCGCGGGCCCGGCGCGGGTTTGCGCGCGGATCGCGAGTCTCGGCTACGCGGTGCCGGGCACCGTGCTCGCGATCGGCCTGCTGTTGCCGTTCGCGGCGGCCGACCGCATGATCGGCGCGCTGCTCGGCCGCGACGGACTGATCCTGATGGGCTCGGTGGCTGCGCTCGTGATTGCGTACACGGTACGCTTTCTCGCGATCTCGGCGGGCAGCATCGAAGCGGGCCTCGCGCGCATCCCGCCGTCGCTCGAACAGGCGGCCCGCTCGCTCGGCGAAACGGCGGGCGGCACGCTCCGGCGCGTGCACCTGCCGCTGTTGCGGCCCGCGCTCACGACGAGCGCGCTGCTGGTATTCGTCGATGCGATGAAGGAATTGCCGGCCACGCTGCTGCTGCGCCCGCTGAACTTCGACACGCTCGCGAGCTGGCTGTACGCGGAGGCTGCGCGCGGCACCTACGAGGAAGGCGCGGTCGCCGCGCTCGCGATCGTGCTCGCCGGGCTCGTGCCCGTGATCCTGCTCGCCCGCACCCGCCACAAGATCGGACACTGACATCGTGAACCTGCTCGAACTCGACGCCCTCTCCCTCGCCTACGACACGCCGCACGGCCGCCGCACGGTGGTCGACGGGCTGAGCCTCGCGCTCGCCCGCGGCGACATCGGCTGCCTGCTCGGCGCTTCCGGATGCGGCAAGACGACCGTGCTGCGCGCGATCGCCGGCTTCGAGCCCGTGCGCGCGGGCCGCATCGTGCTGGACGGCGCGCCCGTTGCATCGCCGTCGCTCGACGTGCCGCCCGAGCGGCGGCGCATCGGCATGATGTTCCAGGACTACGCGCTGTTCCCGCACCTGAGCGCCGCAGACAACGTCGCGTTCGGTTTGCGGCGGCAGCCGTTGGCCGAGCGGTGCGCGCGCGTCGCCGAGATGCTCGAGCTCGTCGGCCTCGCGGACGCCGCCGACGCGTATCCGCACGAACTCTCCGGCGGCCAGCAGCAGCGCGTCGCGCTCGCCCGCGCGCTCGCGCCGTCGCCGGAGCTGTTGCTGCTCGACGAACCGTTCTCGAATCTCGACGTCGACACGCGCGAGCGGCTCGCGTTCGAATTGCGCGACATCCTGAAGCGCACGGGCCATACGGCGATCCTCGTCACGCATAACCAGGCCGAAGCATTCGCGATCGCCGACCGGATCGGCGTGATGCAGCACGGGAAGCTCGCGCAATGGGACACGCCGTACGCGCTGCATCACCACCCGGCGAGCGCGTTCGTCGCGGATTTCGTGCGCCGCGACGCGCTCGCCGACGAACGCGCCCGCGCGCTCGCGCGCGGCCGCTGAACTCGCGGGCGCATCGCTGACGCGGTCCCGTGCCAGCCAGCCCGGTCGGCGTACGGGTGCAGCTGCGTATCCAAATCGCAGGAACCCGCGGGAACTCGCGGCGCTACGCGGGTTCAGCGACGTCGCGCACCGGCAACGCCGTCGAATACTTGATCTGCTCCATCGCGAACGACGAGCTGACGTCGAACAGCGGCACCTCGCGGATCAGCCGCTTGTACACGCGATCGTAGTCGTCGATGCCGGCCACCACGACGCGCAGCAGGTAATCGGTCTCGCCGCTCATCCGGTAGACCTCGACGACTTCCGGCATGTCGCGCACCGCCTGCGTGAAGCGCTGCGCCCATTCCTCGGTGTGCTGGTTGGTGCGCACGGCGACGAACACTGTCGTGCCGACACCGAGCTTGCGCGGATCGCACAGCGCCACCTGCGCGCGGATCGCGCCGGTTTCCTTCAGCCGCTGCACGCGCTTCCAGCAGGGTGTCTGCGACAGGTTCACGCGTTGCGCGAGCTCCGCGATCGGCAGCGTGGCATCCGTCTGCAACAATTCGAGCAGCTTGCGATCGATGGCATCCATTTCCTCGGCCCCTTGTGGATAGAAATTTATTCTATGCATAGCACATCCCGGGGAACAATATGGAAACCGTTTCTCCGCGTCGACCGGTATAAATACCAACATGCGTGGGCTTGCCGCCACGCGCCCGACAACGACAACGAGAACGCCATGCAACCGTCAGCCGCCCTTTCCGCCACCGTGCAACGCGCCGCGCGCACGACGCGCGGCGATGTCCCCGTTGCCGCGGCCGCCCAGCCCGCACAACGCCCGGCGCTGGCGCGCCTGTGCCGGCAGATCGACGCCGCGTTCGACGCGGCGTCCGAGCAATCCGCCGCATCGGACGACGACGCGACCGATCCGTCGCGGCATGCCGAATTCGCGCGCCGCGTCCGGGCCGCGCTCGCCGAGGCCAGCGCCACCGAGCCGTGGCTCACCGACGCCGAGCGCGCGTGCGATCCGCAGAAATATTGCCGCCACCTGCTCGCCGCCGATCCGCTCGGGCGCTACGCGATCGTCGTGCTGGTCTGGCGTCCGGGCCAGTGCAGCCCCGTCCACGGCCACCGGACGTGGTGCGGCTACACGGTGCTCGACGGCACGCTGTCCGAAACGCTGTATGACTGGGATGCGGCGGCGGGACTGGCGACCGAGGCGCGCCGCCACTTGCGCGAAGCGGGCGCGGTGTCGTTCGTGCGGGCCGGCGCGCAAGGGATCCACCAGCTCGGCCACGCCGGCGCGGCGGACGCGGCAGACGAGACGGCAGCCGTCTCGCTGCACGTGTATGGCGTGGCGGGCGAGCAGATCGCGACGCACGTCAACGATGTCGTGCGCGTCGCGGCGTCCGGTCACGCGTAACGGCGCGTCGACGCGCCGTTCGGCGCGCGTCGTGTAGCGAAACCACAACGCTGAAGCGCGGCCGCAGTCGCCCTGCCGCGACGCATCAAGCCAGACCGCCGTCCCGAAGGGACGCAGCCGAAACCGAAACCGGCGCCGCGTGCGTCGCCCCCGAAGCCGCCGAGTGCGCGGCGCCCGCCGACGCGGACGTCCCCGTCTCCGCAACCGGCACCGCCACCGCGGCCTCGTTGGCCGCCACCGTGTCGCCGGCGGCCGCGACGGGCTCCGGCCGCGTCCCCGTCGGCGTCACGATCTGCATCTGCGGCACCGGCATCTCGATGCCTGCCGCCTCCATCCTCGCCTTCACGCGCGCGTTGAACGCGCGCATCACGGTCGACTGCTGCTGCGGTTGCGTGCGGATCTGGCCTTTGATGATCAGCCAGTTCGGCTCGAAGCGGTCGAGCCCCCACACCTCGACCCCACCCAGCATCAGGCGCCGCACCGTGAAGTCGCTCCACAGGTCCGCACCCGCGTCGCGGATCAGGTGCGTGAGCGCATCCACATCGGCGGACAGCGGCGCGCGCACCTCGAACACCGCGCAGCCGAAGTCGCGTGACAGGTTCTTGACGATCTTGATCTGCGAGAACGGAATCGCATGCAGCGCGCCCTGCCCGTCGCGCAGCCGCACGGTGCGGATCGACAGGTGTTCGACCGTGCCTGCATGCCCGCCGTCCACGTCGATCCAGTCGCCGACCGAGATCGTGTCCTCGACGATGATGAACAGCCCCGTGATCAGGTCGGTCACGAGCGACTGCGCGCCGAAGCCGACCGCGAGGCCGATCACGCCGGCGCCGGCGAGCAGCGGCGTCACGTTGATGCCGAGGTTCGCCGCGGTGACCACCGCGGCGATCGTGAGGATCGTCACGAACACGACGTTGCGCACGAGCGGCAGCATCGTGCGCGCACGCACGCTCGGATTGCGGCCGCGGCGCGCGGCGGCCGAATTGAGCGCCTCGAGAATCGCCGTGTCGACGATGATCCACGTGAGCCACGACACGAACCACGTGACGACGATCGCGGTCACCGCCTGCGCGATCCCGCGCGCGGCGACACTGTGCTCGACGATGCGCGCGATCGAGATGCCCCACAGCCGCGATGTCAGTTCGATGTAGCCGAGCCAGATGAGCAGCGTCGCGAGCGAGCCGGCGAAGCGCACGAGCCGCGCGATGTACGCGGACTGGTTGCGCCGCACGCGGCGACGCGCAGGGTTCGGGCGCGTCATGCGCAGCACGACCGCCGACAGGAAGAATGCGAGCACGAGCAGCAGCGCGGTGACGATCGACGTCTGCAGCAGGTTCGACGACGTACTGCTGCCCGCAAGCGTGCCGAATACCGCGGCGAACGCGAGCAGCAGCACCGGCACCGGCCAGATCCACGCGGCGAATTCCGCCATCTCGGTCGTCGCGCGGTGGTTCGTGCGCAGCGTATGGCTGCGGTTGCGGATCAGGTGCGCAACGGGCCGCCGGTACGCAAGCGCGAAATACGCGCAGAGCGTCGCGGCCGCCATGTTCGCAACGGTCGCGATCAGGCCCGCGAGATTGGTGCCGAGCTGATGCGCGACGTCGTAGTTGAGCGCGGCGTCGCCGAGTGCGCCGAACGCGCCGATCACGCGCAGCAGCCGCCACGACCGCTCGATCAGCACACGCCCCGCCGCCCTGCGATGCCCCGCGCTGAAGAGCGCGAACATGATCAGGCACAGCGCCGCGAACACCGAGCCCGACACGATCGCGTACGCGATCACGAGCGCGACGGTGCGGCCGAGCGATTCCGGCAGGTTGCGGGCAATCGCGAGCACGACCGCGAACGCGATGATCCACGGCCCGACGCGGCGCAGCGCGAACATCAGCATCTCGCGCGCGCTCGGATTCGGATCCAGCTTGATGACGAGGCCGACCCGCGCGGCAAGCCGCTGCTGCAGCCAGATCAGCGCGACCGCACAGGCGCCCCAGCCGAACAGCAGCAGCGCGCAGTCGAGCACGATATGGCCGAACGACTCGGGCCCATGGCCGCTCACGATCGTGTACAGCTCGTTGCCGGCCGCATTGAAACGGCCTGCCCAGTAGCGCGCGGGCGAATCGCCCTGCTTCATGCTCGTTTCGACGGACGCCATGCCGGACGCGATCGCGCCCCACAGGCCCGCGTTCGCCGCCGATGCAGCCGATGCGGCGGACGACGCCTGCGCGGTCTGCGCGACGTCGCGCAACGCCTTGAGCTGCGACACGAGCGCGGTGCGCTGCCGATCGTTGTCGAGCATGCGAATCACCGCGTTGAACGATCGGGCGATCTCGGCCGCGCTCGCGGGCGACGGCGCCGATGCCGCGGCGGCGCCCGACGCGGCGACAGCCGATGCCGCCGACGCGGGCGCTTCGGCGGCCGGCGCGATCAGTTTCTGGAACGCCGCGAGGGCGGGAGGCGCGGCAGCCGCGCCGGCCGGCTGCGCGACCGCGAGGCCGAGCGCCGCCGCGCCCAGCACGACACGGAGCCTGACCCGTCCGCGCGCAGCGGTGGCGACGGCGGTCAGCAAGACAAGACAACAGGCCGTCAAGGCCCAGTCCAGAAAATGCAAGGAATACGAAAGCAAATTGCGATCCTGTCTGGGGAAGCACGGATCGCCTAGTGTAGCCGCTCACCGCGCCCCGACCGTCGAACCGGGCGTAACGGTACGTAACGGCGGGACGCAACGGCGGGGTCGTAACGACGGCAAACCTGGGGCGAACCGGCGGCTTCGCGCCGCCGGCCACCGCGCCGCTCAATACGCGACGGTCGCGATCTCGCGCACGAAGCTGCCCTGCTCGAGCGCGTCGACGAACGCGACCGCGTAGTCTTCCGCCGAGATCTTGCTGTCGCCGTTCGCGTCGACGATCAGCTTGCCGACGCCGGTGCGGAACGTGCCCGTGCGCTCGCCCGGCGCGATCAGCGCGGCCGGCGCAAAGAACGTCCAGTCGAGGTCGTCGACGGAACGCAGGTAGTCGAACGCGTCACGGTGCGCGAGCGCGACCGCCTTGTATGCGTCCGGAAACCCTTCGGCGTCGACGAGCTGCTTGCCCGGCGCGACTTCGAGCGAGCCCGCGCCGCCCACCACGACGAGCCTCTTCAGGCCTGCGTCGCGCGTGCCGGCGACGAGCGCCCGCGCGGCCGCGACGACCTTCGCCGTGTCGTCCTGCTTCGGACCATAAGCACTCGCGACGACGTCATGCCCCGGCAGCGCGGCCGCGATGCTGGCGGGATCGAACAGGTCGGCGGCTTTCGCGGCGATGCCGTCGGCGCTGTCGCCGGGCGTGCGCGACAGCGCCGTCACGCGATGGCCGCGTCGCGCGGCTTCCGCCGCGATGCGCGAGCCGATCATGCCGGTGGCGCCAAACAGCGCGATGTTCAGGGGACGTTGCGTCATGTCGATTCTCCAGAAAGAAAAATATGTAACTCTGTTAATTACATAAAAGAACGAAAAAAATGGGGTGGTCAACCCCGTCGCGCCGGACGTCGCGCATGCGCACCGTCCGGCTCACTGCATCACATGCTGGCGCTCATCCACCGGCGCCCGCCTGCTGCCCAAGCTGCTCGGAATTCAGCAAGTCGGCCGTCACGTCGGCCAGCGTGCGCGTCGCGAGCGACGCTTCCATCGCGCGCTGCGCGTCGCCGATGTAGCCGGTGAGCACGCCCTGGATGTGCCGCCCCACGAGGCACGCGGGATTCGGCGCCTCGCGGTGCAGCGCGAACAGCTGCGCATCGTCGACCGCCCGGTACACGTCGAGCAGCGTGATGCCGCCCGGCTCGCGCGCCAGCAGCGCGCCGCCGCCCGCGCCGAGCTGCGACGTCGTCAGCCCCGCGGACGCCAGCATCGACAGCAGCCGGCGGATCAGCGCCGGATTCGTGTTCACGCTGCCCGCGATCACGTCGGACGACAGCGGCACGCCTTCCTGCATCGACAGCAAGGCGAGCACGTGGACGGCAAACGCGAACCGGCTGCTGGTATTCATTCGTCACTCACTCGGCGACGCCGGCCCCGTACTGCGACCACCACGGCTTCCGGCGTCAATGTGTAACCATGATAATTACATTTTATGGATCGCGCAACCGGCATGTCACTGACCGCTGGCAGGCTTTGCTGCGGACGCGCCCTGCTGGCTCCATTGCTGGAGCTTGCGGCCCGCCTCCGCGATCTGCGCGCCGGCTTCCGACGCGGCCTGGCCCACCACCGCGGACGCCGCCGCGTTCAACTGCGCCTGCGCGGCGGATGCAAGGCCGCTCGCACTCAGCGGCGGCACGGCCGACGCCGCCGACGCGATCCCGGCCTTCGCCACGCCGAGTTGCTGGTTCACCGCGCTCGCGACCTGGTCGATCGCCTGCGTCGCCTGCTTCGCGACGTCGGCGGCCGCGCTCGCAGCCGTATCGGGCGGTGGCGCGGACGGCGCCGGGGATTTCTCACAGCCTGCGAGCAACACCGCCGCGCATGCGGCGGCGATCAGAACGGGCGTACTGCGCACCCGCGATGACTTCATCTTCATCAGCATTCTCCGGCCGCGCGTCGCGCGGCCCTCAGGATTGAACCGACGTCGATGATACCGCCGATGCGCACCGCCATTTGCCAGCCGCAGGTTAAAAATGGCTTTCAATTTCGGACTCGTCTGATTTAAACGTGCGGACGGCCGCACTAAAGTGACGCAGCCTCAACTCGCATCGCCCGCCCTTCGAAGTCCATGCATTTCCTTGTCGACTGGTTCATCTTTCTCGCCGCCATGCTGGCCGCCACCCTGTTCCTGTGCCTGCGCGCGCCGCTCACTGCCCGCGCGTCCGAAATCGGGCGCGAGCGCCGCTTCGATGCCGCGCGCCTGATGGCGCAAGCCGCCCTCGCGTTCTGGACGGCCGCGCTGATCGTCGTGCGCGGCATCCTGGGCGCCGAGGGCGCCGACGCGTCGCTGGCCGGCTTCGCGGCGCTCGCGTTCGCCGCGCTCGGCCTCACGTCGGTCGCCACGTACTGGGCCGTGCTCGCGCTGCGGCTGCGCCGCACCCGCCTGCTGTTCGCGCGCCAGTGACGCGCCAGGCCGGTGCGCGGCGTGCACCGCGCCGCCCCTCATGACGCACCAGATCGGGACGCGTCGCACCACACGCGTGCAACACCGGCCGGCGCCACGCGAAAGCCGTCCGGTGATGCACAGGTGTAATTCACCGGAAAGCCGCACGGGGTCGTGCCCCCGCACCACTTCCACGCATCCGTTCACCAACTTGGCTCGATTTTTGCGTCCCTTGCCCGTTTTTTGAGCAAGGAAGCTTCGGAATGGATGATCTGAAATCCGGCGTCGATACGCTGTTCCTGTTGATCGGCGCCGTCATGGTGCTCGCGATGCATGCCGGCTTCGCGTTTCTCGAACTCGGCACGGTGCGCAAGAAGAACCAGGTCAATGCGCTCGTGAAGATCCTGGTCGATTTCTCGGTGTCGACCATCGCGTACTTCTTCATCGGCTACACGATCGCGTACGGCGTCGAGTTCTTCGACGACATCGGCACGCTGTCGCAACACAGCGGCTATGCGCTCGTGCGCTTCTTCTTCCTGCTGACCTTCGCCGCCGCCATTCCGGCGATCATCTCCGGCGGCATTGCCGAGCGCGCGAAATTCAATCCGCAGCTCGTCGCGACGCTGATCATCGTCGGCTTCGTCTATCCGTTCTTCGAAGGCATCGCGTGGAACGCGCGCTACGGCGTGCAGGCATGGCTCACGCACGCGTTCGGCGCGCCGTTCCACGATTTCGCGGGCTCGGTCGTCGTGCATGCGTTCGGCGGCTGGGTCGCGCTGCCCGCCGTGCTGCTGCTCGGCGCGCGCCACGGCCGCTACGGCAACGACGGACGGATCGCCGCGCACCCGCCGTCGAACATCCCGTTCCTCGCGCTCGGCGCCTGGGTGCTCGCGGTCGGCTGGTTCGGCTTCAACGTGATGAGCGCACAGACGCTCGACAAGGTAAGCGGCCTCGTCGCGGTGAACTCGCTGATGGCAATGGTCGGCGGCACGCTCGCCGCGTGGCTCGCCGGCCGCAACGACCCGGGCTTCACGTACAACGGCCCGCTCGCGGGGCTCGTCGCAGTGTGCGCGGGTTCCGACGTGATGCACCCGATCGGTGCGCTCGCGACCGGCGCCGCGGCCGGCGCGCTGTTCGTCGCGATGTTCACGTGCGTGCAGAACAAGTGGCGGATCGACGACGTGCTCGGCGTGTGGCCGCTGCACGGGATGTGCGGCGCGCTCGGCGGCCTCGCGGCCGGCGTGTTCGGGCTGCCGGCGCTCGGCGGGCTCGGCGGCGTGTCGTTCGTGTCGCAGCTCATCGGCACGCTCGGCGGGATCGCGATCGCGCTGGCCGGCGGCACGCTCGTCTACGGCGCGCTGAAGGCGACCGTCGGCCTGCGCCTCGACCGCGAGGCGGAATTCGACGGCGCCGACCTGTCGATCCACCGCATCTCGGCGACGCCCGAGCGCGACTGAGCGCCACTCGGACGCCATGCATCACATTACAATTGCAATTCAAAAAACTTTCATCGAGCGTCCTTACACTTCCGTCCAGTTTTCAATTTGCCTTCGCCCTGCTTGCTTGTTGCAAACGGTGCGAAGGCGAAGATTCTTCCAACACCTGAAACTGGACACCCCATGCCCGCGTTGCCCAATGCTTCCCGTCGCCAGGCTCTGAAGATCCTCGCCGGCGCACCGATGCTTCCCCTCTCCGGTCTCGCGCTGCCCGCCCTGCTGACGGGTTGCGGCGGCGACGACGGCCCGGCCTCGACGCCCGCCGCCGCCGCGTTCGCCGCGGCGACGTTCTCGGCAATGGCCGCGCCGACGCTCGCCGATGCGTCCGCGATGGCGACGACGACGGTCGGCTCGATGCTGTCGGTGTCCTTCTCCGACGGCACGTCGCGCAACTTCAAGCTCGCGTACCGGCCGTTCTTCGTGACGGGCGACAAGGTGCCGGACGGCAAGGGCGGCACGATCCTCGCGGGCGGCTACTACGACATCAACAACCAGCCGATCATCGACCGTTCGGTGGCAGGCAAGGAACGCCAGTTCTATTCGGACTGCCCGGACGGCAGCTCGCTGCTGACGGTGAAGAACGCGAGCGTGCCCGGCGTGAAGGGCAACACGGTGTTCGCGGTCGTGCAGTTCGAATACACGACGCGCGACCAGGCGAGCGTGTCGCAGTACGGCCAGCTGCCGTCGCCGATCGCGGTGCTGACGCTCGACCAGGATCCGGCGACCGGCGCGCTGAAGCTCGTCAAGTACCACAACGTCGACACGTCGAAGGCGCACGGCCTGTGGATCACCTGCGGCGCGAGCCTGTCGCCGTGGGGGACGCACCTGTCGAGCGAGGAATACGAGCCCGACGCGACGAAGGCCGCGACCGACGCGCAGTTCAAGGCATTCAGCAGGAACACGTTCGGCGACGAGACGAAGGCCAACCCGTATCACTACGGCCACCTGCCCGAGATCATCGTCAACGCCGACGGCACCGGCACCGCGAAGAAGCACTACTGCCTCGGCCGGATCTCGCACGAGCTGATCCAGGTGATGCCGGACCAGCGCACGGTGATGATGGGCGACGACGCGACCAACGGCGGCCTCTTCATGTTCGTCGCCGACAAGCCGGCCGACCTGTCGGCGGGCACGCTCTACGTCGCGAAGTGGACGCAGACGTCGTCGGCGGGCGCGGGCTCGGCGACGCTCGCGTGGATCAAGGTCGGCCACGCGACGAGCGCGGAGATCGAGGCGCTCGCGAACACGCTGAAGTGGTCGGACATCATGGACGTCGCGACGAGCGATCCGAACGACGCGAGCTTCACGAAGATCCATTTCAGCGGCAAGTTCAACTGGATCCGCGTGAAGCCCGGCATGGAAAAGGCCGCCGCGTTCCTCGAGACGCACCGCTACGCGGCGCTGCTCGGCGGCAGCATGGCGTTCACGAAGCTCGAGGGGACGACGGTGAACGCGAAGGACAAGATCGTCTACACGGCGATGTCGCGGATCGAGACGTCGATGGTCAAGGGCAATGCCGTATCGCGCGACGTTGCGCTCGACAAGAAGATCGCCGCGGGCGCGACCTATGCGCTGAACCTGAAGGGCGGTCAGCGCGACTCGAACGGCGCCGCGATCGACAGCGAGTGGGTGCCGGTCGACATGAGCGCGCCGGCCGCGCTCGTCGGCGAGGACCTCGCCGCCGCGGACGCGCTCGGCAACCTCGCGAACCCAGACAAGGTCGCGAACCCCGACAACCTCAAGTTCTCCGAAAAGTTGCGCACGCTGTTCATCGGCGAGGACTCGGGCATGCACGTGAACAACTTCCTGTGGGCGTACAACGTCGACACGAAAACGCTCACGCGCGTGCTGTCCTGCCCGGCCGGCGCCGAATCGACGGGCCTGCACGCGGTCGACGAGATCAACGGCTGGACCTACATCATGAGCAACTTCCAGCACGCGGGCGACTGGGAATCGCCGCTGCACGACAAGGTCAAGCCGACGCTCGACCCGCTCGTGCGCGCGAATTTCAAGGACCGGTTCGGCGCGAGCGTCGGCTACCTGACGGCCGAGCCGACGAGCATCAAGCTCGCGAAGGCCTGACGCACACGGACTCCGGCTTCATCACGTTTCATTCGTCGGCTCCACGCCGCCTTTCGCGCGATGCCTTTGCGGGCATCGCGCTTTTTTTTGCGCGCGCGAAGGTCCGCCGCGGGCACTTGCGCGGACGGATGTGGAGGACGGGGGATAATACGGGCCTGAAGTGGCGCGGAGACGGGCAAAAGCGACGGGCAAAAAAAAGCGCCACGGAGACCGTGGCGCTAAAAAAGTTCTAGCCATTCCGAGGGCCGTGCTAGAACCTGAGAGACTGCGCGAAACAACGTTGCCGGTTAAACTCCGAAACGATGTTTCGAAAACGTGACACATTCTTTCCGTTTCCGATCGTCAAGTCAAGCGGTATTTGCACCAATCGTTGCAATTTACAGCAACGAAAGCTTCAGCGTTTTCCTAATAAACCAAGGGTGAACCCGTAAAATCTCATCGCATGACCGGTTCATGCGTATAACATGCATTTTTTGACAATCATCCTACGATACCAACAAAATTGAAATACAGTTTCGGAAATTGAGAGAACCTCCCGTGTCGATACCCGTGCCTCCTCCCGCTTCCCGCGAACGCGAATCGTCGCCCGACGAGATTACCGCGCTCGCGCGCGGCCTTGCTGTCCTGCGCCGCATCGCGGCCGCCGACGCGCCGGTCAGCAATCGCGAGCTGACCGAGCTGACCGGCATCCCGAAGCCGACCGTGTCGCGGATCACCGCGACGCTCGTCAGCGCCGGCTTCCTGTTCCAGCTGCCGGACAGCGAACGCTTCGTGCTCACCGCATCGGTGCTCGAGCTGAGTCACGGCTTCCTGCGCAACTTCGACATCCGCGCGCGTTCGCGGCCGTTCATGATCGAGCTGGCCGAGCGCACGTCGCTGTCCGTGCACCTCGCGGTGCGCGACCGCCTTGACATGGTCGCGATCGACGTGATCCGGCCGCGCTCGGCGGTGCTCGTCACGCGGCTCGAAATCGGCTCGCGGATGGACATCGCGCGCACCGCGGTGGGCCGCGCCTATCTCGCCGCGCTCGAGGACGACGATCGCAGCGCGCTGATCGACGCGCTGCGGGCCGCCGCCGGCGACGACTGGCCGCACGTGTTCGCGCGGCTCAACCCGGCGCTCGACGACGCGACACGCAACGGCCACGCGATCGCGATCGGCGAATGGCGCGAAGGCCTGAACGCGGTCGCCGCGGGTTTCGTCGGCCCGTCCGGCCAGCGCTACTCGGTCAACTGCGGCGGCGCATCGCACCAGTGCCCGCCCGAATGGCTCGAGCAGCACGTCGTGCCGGCGCTGCACGAGTGCATCGCGAAGATCACCCGCGAGATCGGCGGCGCCCCGGCCCGCCGCAGCGGCAACTGACCCGTCTGTCATCTTCCTGTCGCGTTCTGTAACGACCGTAACCCGTTGAAAGATAGGGGGCTGGACTGTAACGGGGACGGGACGTAGGATCATGCCCATCGTCGCGCCGCATCCGCGGTGCGCACCGTTCTTTTCCCGCGCGGGTCGGGGGCCGGGCCGGCCCGCCAGATGCCGTATGCCCACGCGCGGCCCGCTTGCGCTCCCCGTACGCAGCGCGCCGCGTCGTCATCCAGACAGAACCGATGGACAATCAACAAAAGCCCACGCCGTCAGCGCACGAACCTGCGCCCGCCTCCCCCGCCGCGCGACGCCCGCGCCGCAAGCTGATGGCCGGCGCGCTCGCGCTCGTCGTGGTCGGCGGCCTGCTGTGGTGGCACCCGTGGCGCAGCACGGCCAGCGGCCCGTCCGGAGCGGACGGCGCCAGCGCCACCGCCGGCAAGCGCAGCCGCGGCGGTCCCGCCGCGATGGCGAACGTCCCGCAGCCCGTGCAGGTCGCGACCGCGACGCACGGCGAGATGCCGATCGTGCTGTCCGCGCTCGGCACCGTGACGCCGCTCGCGAACGTGACCGTGAAGACGCAGCTTTCGGGCTACCTGCAGGCGGTCGCGTTCCAGGAAGGCCAGATCGTGAAGAAGGGCGACCTGCTCGCGCAGATCGACCCGCGCCCGTACCAGAACGCGCTCGAGAACGCCGAAGGCACGCTCGCGCGCGACCAGGCGCTCCTCGCGACCGCCCGCCGCGACCTGAAGCGCTACCAGACGCTGCTGTCGCAGGACTCGATCGCGTCGCAGACGGTCGACACGCAGGCGTCGCTCGTCAAGCAGTACGAAGGCACCGTGAAGACCGACCAGGCGGCAATCGATTCGGCCAAGCTGAACCTCGTCTACGCGCACATCACCGCGCCCGTGTCGGGCCGCGTCGGCCTGCGCCAGGTCGACCCCGGCAACTACGTGACGCCGAGCGATACGAACGGCATCGTCGTGATCACGCAACTGCAGCCGATGAGCGTGATCTTCACGACGTCCGAAGACAACCTGCCGGCAATCATCAAGCAGGTGAACGCGGGCAACAAGCTGTCGGTGACGGCCTACGACCGCAGCAACACGAACCCGCTCGAAACCGGCTCGCTCGCGACGCTCGACAACCAGATCGACACCACCACCGGCACGGTCAAGCTGCGCGCGACCTTCGATAACAAGGAAGGCCTGCTGTTCCCGAATCAGTTCGTCAACACGCGGCTGCTCGTCAATGTGATCCGCGACGCGACGATCGTGCCGACGTCGGCCGTGCTGACCGGCTCGATCGGCCAGTTCGTCTATATCGTGAAGCCGGACAACACGGTGACGGTGCGCAAGGTCAAGACCGGCCCGGTCGACGGCGAACGCACGAGCATCGTCGATGGCATCGCGATCGGCGAGCGGGTCGTCACCGACGGCTCCGACCGCCTGCGCGAAGGCTCGAAGATCACGATCCCGGCGGACAAGCCGAAAGGCGCGTCGGGCGCACATGGCGCGAGCGCCGCATCGGGCGCAATGGGCGCATCGGGCACGAAAGGCGGACATCGCGACCAGCATCACGGGGGCGCATCACAGGCGTCCGCCCAATAACGCGCGGGCTGCCTGATGAATCCGTCCCGCATCTTCATTCTCCGGCCGGTCGGCACCGCCCTGCTGATGGCGGCCATCTTGCTGGCCGGCCTCGTCGCGCTGCGCTTCCTGCCACTCGCGGCGCTGCCCGAGGTCGACTACCCGACCATCCAGGTCCAGACCTTCTATCCGGGCGCGAGCCCCGAAGTGATGACGTCGTCGGTCACCGCGCCGCTCGAGCGGCAGTTCGGGCAGATGCCGTCGCTGAACCAGATGTCGTCGCAGAGCTCGGCCGGCGCGTCGGTGATCACGCTGCAGTTTTCGCTCGACCTGCCGCTCGACATCGCCGAGCAGGAAGTGCAGGCCGCGATCAACGCGGCCGGCAACCTGCTGCCGTCCGACCTGCCCGCGCCGCCGATCTACGCGAAGGTCAACCCCGCCGACGCGCCGGTGCTGACGCTCGCCGTCACGTCGAAGACGCTGCCGCTCACGCAGGTGCAGGATCTCGCCGATACGCGGCTCGCGATGAAGATCTCGCAGGTCGCGGGCGTCGGCCTCGTCAGCCTGTCGGGCGGCAACCGCCCGGCCGTGCGGATCCAGGCGAACCCGACCGTGCTCGCGCAGTACGGGCTGAACCTCGACGACCTGCGCACGACGATCTCGAACCTGAACGTCAACACGCCGAAGGGCAACTTCGACGGCCCGACGCGCGCGTACACGATCAACGCGAACGACCAGCTGACGAGCGCCGACGAGTACCAGAGCGCCGTCGTCGCGTACAAGAACGGGCGGCCCGTGATGCTGACCGACGTCGCGAAGATCATCGACGGCTCGGAGAACACCAAGCTCGGCGCATGGGTCGACTCGGAACCCGCGATCATCCTGAACGTGCAGCGCCAGCCGGGCGCGAACGTGATCCAGACGGTCGACGCGATCAAGGCCCAGCTGCCGAAGCTGCAGGAATCGCTGCCCACGGCGCTCGACGTGCGCGTCGTCACCGACCGCACGACGATGATCCGCGCGGCCGTGCGCGACGTGCAGTTCGAGCTCGGCCTCGCGGTCGCGCTCGTCGTGCTGGTGATGTACCTGTTCCTCGCGAACATCTACGCGACGATCATCCCGAGCCTGTCGGTGCCGCTGTCGCTGATCGGCACGCTCGCGGTGATGTACCTGTCCGGCTTCTCGCTGAACAACCTGTCGCTGATGGCGCTGACGATCGCGACCGGCTTCGTCGTCGACGACGCGATCGTGATGATCGAGAACATCGCGCGCTACGTCGAGGAAGGCGATTCGGCGCTCGAGGCGGCGCTGAAGGGCTCGAAGCAGATCGGCTTCACGATCATCTCGCTGACGGTGTCGCTGATCGCGGTGCTGATCCCGCTGCTGTTCATGGGCGACGTCGTCGGGCGGCTGTTCCACGAGTTCGCGATCACGCTCGCGGTGACGATCGTGATCTCGGCGATCGTGTCGCTGACGCTCGTGCCGATGATGTGCGCGAAGCTGTTGCGCCACTCGCCGCCGCCCGAGAGCCACCGCTTCGAGGCGCGCGTGCACCAGGCGATCGACTGGGTGATCGCGCGCTACGCGGTCGCGCTCGAATGGGTGCTGAACCGCCAGCGCTCGACGCTCGTCGTCGCGGTGCTGACGCTCGTGCTGACGGGCCTCCTCTACGTGCTCGTGCCGAAGGGCTTCTTCCCGGCGCAGGACACCGGCGTGATCCAGGCGATCACGCAGGCGCCGCAGTCGATCTCGTACGGCGCGATGGCCGATCGCCAGCAGCAGCTCGCGGCCGAGATCCTGAAGGATCCGAACGTTGTCAGCCTGACGTCGTTCATCGGCGTCGACGGCACCAACATCACGCTCAACAGCGGTCGAATGCTGATCAACCTGAAGGACCGCGACCAGCGCACGCAAACCGCAGCCGAGATCATCCGCGACCTGCAGCAGCGCGTGTCGAACATCCTGGGCATCTCGCTGTACATGCAGTCGGTGCAGGACCTGACGATCGACTCGACCGTCAGCCCGACGCAGTACCAGTTCATGCTGACGAGCCCGAACCCCGACGAATTCGCGACCTGGGTGCCGAAGCTCGTCGCGCGCCTGAAGCAGGAGCCGTCGCTCGCCGACGTCGCGACCGACCTGCAGAACAGCGGCCAGTCGGTGTACGTCGAGATCGACCGCTCGAGCGCCGCGCGCTTCGGCATCACACCCGCGACCGTCGACAACGCGCTGTACGACGCATTCGGCCAGCGCATCGTGTCGACGATCTTCACGCAATCGAACCAGTACCGCGTGATCCTCGAGTCCGAACCGAAGGACCAGCACTACGCGCAATCGCTGAACGACATCTACCTGCCGTCCGCGGGCGGCGGCCAGGTGCCGCTCGCGTCGATCGCGTCGTTCCACGAACGGCCGTCGCCGCTGCTCGTGTCGCACCTGTCGCAGTTCCCGTCAACGACGGTCTCGTTCAACCTTGCGCCGGGCGCGTCGCTCGGCGAGGCGGTGAAGGCGATCGACGCCGCGGAGAAGGAGATCGCGCTGCCCCCGTCGTTCCAGACCCGCTTCCAGGGCGCGGCGCTCGCGTTCCAGGCGTCGCTGTCGAACCAGCTGTTCCTGATCCTCGCGGCGATCATCACGATGTACATCGTGCTCGGCGTGCTGTACGAGAGCTACATCCACCCGATCACGATCCTGTCGACGCTGCCGTCGGCCGGCGTCGGCGCGCTGCTCGCGCTGATGCTGACCGGGCACGACCTCGACATCATCGGCATCATCGGCATCGTGCTGCTGATCGGCATCGTTAAGAAGAACGCGATCATGATGATCGACTTCGCGCTCGAGGCCGAGCGCGCCGAGGGCAAGCCGCCGCGCGAGGCGATCTACCAGGCGTGCCTGCTGCGCTTCCGGCCGATCCTGATGACGACGCTCGCCGCGCTGCTCGGCGCAGTGCCGCTGATCGTCGGCTCCGGCGCCGGTTCCGAGCTGCGCCAGCCGCTCGGTATCGCGATCGCGGGCGGCCTGATCGTGTCGCAGGTGCTGACACTGTTCACGACGCCCGTGATCTATCTCGGCTTCGACTCGCTCGCCCGCCGCGTGCGCGGCTGGTTCGAACGCCACGGCCCCGCCGCCGGCGGCACGCGCACGGATGCGTAAGCGATGAACCTGTCGCGCCCCTTCATCACCCGCCCCGTCGCGACGACGCTGCTCGCGCTCGGCGTCGCGCTCGCGGGCCTGTTCGCGTTCGTGAAGCTGCCGGTGTCGCCGCTGCCGCAGGTCGACTTCCCGACGATCTCGGTGCAGGCGTCGCTACCGGGCGCGAGCCCGGAAACCGTCGCGACCAGCGTGACGAGCCCGCTCGAGCGGCACCTCGGCTCGATCGCCGACGTGTCCGAAATGACGTCGACCAGCACGGTCGGCAACTCGCGGATCATCCTGCAGTTCGGCCTGAACCGCGACATCGACGGCGCCGCGCGCGACGTGCAGGCAGCGATCAACGCCGCGCGCGCCGACCTGCCGGCGTCGCTGAAGAGCAATCCGACCTACCGCAAGGTCAACCCGGCCGATTCGCCGATCATGGTCGTGTCGCTGACGTCGGAAACGTCGTCGGCGGCCAAGCTGTACGACGCCGCGTCGACCGTGCTGCAGCAGTCGCTGTCGCAGATCGACGGGGTCGGCCAGGTGTCGGTCAGCGGCTCCGCGAACCCGGCGGTGCGCGTCGAGCTGCAGCCGCACGCGCTGTTCCATTACGGCATCGGGCTCGAGGACGTGCGCGCGGCGCTCGCATCGGCGAACGCAAACAGCCCGAAGGGCGCGATCGAGTTCGGCCCGCAGCGCTACCAGCTCTATACGAACGACCAGGCGTCGCAGGCATCCCAATACCGCGATCTCGTCGTCGCCTACCGCGACGGCGCGGCCGTGCGGCTGGCCGACCTGTCCGACGTCGTCGATTCCGTCGAGGACCTCCGCAACCTCGGCCTCGCGAACGGCAAGCGCGCGGTGCTCGTGATCCTCTACCGCTCCCCTGGCGCGAACATCATCGACACGATCGACCGCGTGCGTGCGGCGCTGCCGCAGCTCACCGCGTCGCTGCCGGCCGACATCACGGTCACGCCGGTGCTCGACCGGTCGACGACGATCCGCGCGTCGCTGAAGGACACCGAGCACACGCTGCTGATTGCCGTCAGCCTCGTCGTGATGGTCGTGTTCCTGTTCCTGCGCAACTGGCGCGCGACGCTGATCCCGAGCGTCGCGGTGCCGATCTCGATCATCGGCACGTTCGGCGCGATGTACCTGCTCGGCTTCTCGATCGACAACCTGTCGCTGATGGCGCTGATCGTCGCGACCGGCTTCGTCGTCGACGACGCGATCGTCGTGCTCGAGAACATCTCCCGCCATATCGAGAACGGCACGCCGCGGCTGCAGGCCGCGTTCGACGGCGCGCGCGAGGTCGGCTTCACGGTGCTGTCGATGAGCCTGTCGCTCGTCGCCGTGTTCCTGCCGATCCTGCTGATGGGCGGCATCGTCGGGCGCCTGTTCCGCGAGTTCGCGCTGACGCTGTCGCTCGCGATCGCGGTGTCGCTGGCCGTGTCGCTGACCGTCACGCCGATGATGTGCGCGCGCCTGCTCGCCGAGACGCACGACAAGCGCGACGAAGGCCCCTTCGCGCGCTTTCTCGAGCGCTGCTTCGAGCGCCTGCAGCGCGGCTACGAGCGCTCGCTGTCGTGGGCGCTGCGCCATCCGCGGACGATCTTGCTGATCCTCTTCGCGACGATCGGCCTGAACGTCTACCTGTACATCGTCGTGCCGAAGGGCTTCTTCCCGCAGCAGGACACGGGGCTGATGATCGGGGGGATCCAGGCCGACCAGAGCACGTCGTTCCAGTCGATGAAGCTGAAGTTCTCCGAGATGATGCGGATCGTGCAGGGCAACCCGAACGTGAAGAGCGTCGCCGGCTTCACCGGCGGCACGCAGACCAACTCGGGCTTCATGTTCGTCACGCTGAAGGACCGCACCGAACGCAAGCTGTCGGCCGACCAGGTGATCCAGCAGTTGCGTCGGCCGCTCGCCGACGTCGCGGGCGCGCGCACGTTCCTGCAGGCCGCGCAGGACATCCGCGTCGGCGGCCGGCAGAGCAGCGCGCAGTACCAGTTCACGCTGCTCGGCGATTCGACGCCCGATCTGTACAAGTGGGGGCCGATCCTGACCGAGGCGCTGCAGAAGCGCAAGGAACTCGCCGACGTGAACTCCGACCAGCAGCAGGGCGGCCTCGAGGCGATGGTCACGATCGACCGCGCGACCGCGTCGCGGCTCGGCATCAAGCCCGCGCAGATCGACAACACGCTGTACGACGCATTCGGCCAGCGCCAGGTCTCGACGATCTACAACCCGCTGAACCAGTATCACGTCGTGATGGAGGTCGCGCCGCAATACTGGCAGAGCCCGGAAACACTGAACCAGATCTGGGTCAGCACGTCGGGCGGCAGCGCGAGCGGCGCGCAGACGACCAACGCGTCGGCGGGCACCTACGTCGCGACGTCGGCCGGCACGTCGAGCGCCGGCACGGCCGCGCAGAGCGCCGCCGCGATCGCGTCCGATTCCGCGCGCAACCAGGCGCTCAACTCGATCGCGGCGAGCGGCAAGTCGAGCGCGTCGTCGGGCGCGGCGGTGTCGACGTCGAAGTCGACGATGGTGCCGCTGTCCGCAATCGCGTCGTTCGGGCCGAGCACGACGCCGCTCGCGGTCAACCACCAAGGGCTTTTCGTCGCGACGACGATCTCGTTCAACCTGCCGCCGGGGGTGTCGCTGTCGCAGGCGACGCAGGCGATCTACCAGACGATGGCCGAGATCGGCATGCCGCCGACGATCCAGGGCAGCTTCCAGGGCACCGCGCAGGCGTTCCAGCAGTCGCTGAACGACCAGCCGATCCTGATCCTCGCCGCGCTGATGGCCGTCTATATCGTGCTCGGCGTGCTGTACGAGAGCTACATCCACCCGATCACGATCCTGTCGACGCTGCCGTCGGCCGGCGTCGGCGCGCTGCTCGGCCTGCTGCTGTTCCAGACCGAGTTCAGCATCATCGCGCTGATCGGCGTGATCCTGCTGATCGGTATCGTGAAGAAGAACGCGATCATGATGGTCGACTTCGCGATCGACGCGACGCGCACGGGCGGGAAATCGTCGTTCGACGCGATCCACGAGGCGTGCCTGCTGCGTTTCAGGCCGATCATGATGACGACGATGGCAGCGCTGCTCGGCGCGGTGCCGCTCGCGTTCGGCAGCGGCGACGGCGCCGAGCTGCGCGCGCCGCTCGGGATCGCGATCGCCGGCGGCCTGATCGTGTCGCAGATGCTGACGCTCTATACGACGCCGGTCGTCTACCTGTACATGGACCGGCTGCGGGTGTGGGCCGAGAAGCGGCGCCGCAGCGGCAGTTCGGCCGGCGGGCCGGCGGTTGCCGGCGAGTGACGGCGAATGACGGCGCTCCCGGTCGCGCATGAGCCCGCGCCGCTCGCGGCGGCGTGGGTGCAGCGGCGCGGGCCGGCCGCTGGCCGCCGCGCCCGGGTGCCGTCGATCCCGGCTTGAACGCGGGCGGACATCGACTATCGTGTGTCCATGCGCACCGCCGCGCCCTTGGCGGATGCACGAGGGGACACGACATGAACGTCCAGTTGAACCACACGATCGTCTGGTGTCGCGACAAGGCCGCGTCGGCCCGGTTTCTGACGGACCTCCTCGCGTTGCCGCCGCCGGTCCCGTTCGGGCCGATGCTGGTCGTCCAGCTCGATAACGGCGTGTCGCTCGACTTCTGCGAACGGGCGGGCGACATCACGAAGCAGCATTATGCGTTCCTGATCGACGAAACCGCTTTTGACGCGGTCTTTGCCCGGATTCGAGAGCACGGGCTGCCGTACTGGGCCGATCCGTCGAAACAGCGCGCTGGCGAAATCTACCGGTACAACGGCGGCCGGGGCGTGTATTTCGACGACCCGGACGGCCATTTCCTCGAAGTGATGACGCGGCCCTACGTGCTGGGCGGCTAGCGGGGAGCGGCGGGCAGCCGCGTCAAGCGGCTGCGACAGCCCATGTCAGCCGGCCTTACTCGGCAGCCGGCGTGGTCTTGCGCGGACGACGCGCGCGCGGCGCCGTCTTGCGAGCGGGCTTTTTCGGCTTGGCGTCGCCGACTGCCGTTTCCGCAGGCGATTCGACCGCAGCGACCGCTTCGCGCGCCTCAGCCGCCGCAGTGCCTGCCCCGTTGACGTCCGAGTGCGTCGCGCCGGCGGGTGCCGCATCGCGCGGGCTGGCGTCAGCCTGCGCCCGCTCGCCATGCTTTTCGTCCGCGTGGTGTTCGTCGCCGTGCTTGTGGCCGGCTTCCTTGTGGTCGCCGTGCTTGCGGACGCCATGCTTCGCGTCCGCATGCCCCTCATCCTTCGCCACCTCCTTCTTCGCACTGCCCTTCTTGACCGCCGCCTTCTTCGCGGCGCTCTTGCGGGTGCGCTTGCGGTCGTCCTTCCGGCCGTCGTGCGCGTCTTCCGTGGCCGTGCCGCCTGCTTCGGCGCGATCCGCCGGCATCGGCGCAATGGCGAGTGCGTCGTCGATTTCAACCGCCTCGGCCGTTTCGGTCACGTCGGCAGCTTCGGCCACGACCGGTGCCGCAGGCTCGTGCGCAACCGGCGCCGCATGCCGCGCGTGGCGGCGCTCGTGCTCCGAGCGCGCGCGCTCGGCCACGCGGCCGTCGTCCCGCGCAGCCGGCACGTCGGCAAGCATCGCGGGCTCCGCCGCCGCGCTCTGGCGCGCCCGCGACACGAACGCGCCCGACTTGTCGTCGCGCCCGACCTCGAGCAGGCCGCGCGCCTGCGCCTCGTCGAGCAGGTTGCCGAACGCGCGGAAGCCGTAATACGACTCGTTGAAATCGGGCTTGCGGCGCTTGATCGCGCTCTTGAGCACCGACGCCCAGATCTTGCCGACGTCGTCCCGCTCCGATGCGAGCGCGTCGAAGGTTTCGACCGCAAGCGCGATCGCCTCGGCCCTGCGCACCTCCAGTTCGGGCTTGCGCGACGGCTCGTCCGGCCGCTTCGCGCCGCCGTTGCCGGCCCGCTGCTGCTCGCGCTTCGCGAGCGCGCGCTGCTGCTCGCGCACGAGATCGTCGTAGAAGATGAATTCGTCGCAGTTCGCGACCAGCAGGTCCGACGTCGACTTCTTGACGCCGACGCCGATTACCTTCTTCGCGTTCTCGCGCAGCTTCGACACGAGCGGCGAGAAATCCGAGTCGCCGCTGATGATCACGAACGTGTCGACGTGCGACTTCGTGTAGCAGAGGTCGAGCGCGTCGACGACGAGCCGGATGTCGGCCGAGTTCTTGCCCGACTGGCGCACGTGCGGGATCTCGATCAGCTCGAAGCTCGCCTCGTGCATCGCCGCCTTGAAACCCTTGTAGCGATCCCAGTCGCAATAGGCCTTCTTGACGACGATGCTGCCTTTCAGCAGCAGCCGTTCGAGCACCGGCTTGATGTCGAATTTCTCGTACTTCGCATCGCGCACGCCCAGCGCGACGTTCTCGAAGTCGCAGAACACCGCCATGCTGACGTTATCGAGGGGTATTGCCATGTGTACTCCAACCGGTTGGCCGACGCGTTGTATTGCGTAGCGGCAGGAAATGCGTGGCGCACATGATAGCCGGTCGGCGGGGTCTCACCCGTGATAGTTGCGCGCCCGCGGCTTCATGCCCTTGCAGGCATACCCGCGCCGGTACGCCCTGATCGGTACGCCCTGATCGGTACGCTGGCGCCGGTACGCCCGCGCCGGTACGCCCCCGCCGGTACGCCCCCATTTTGGCGCCCGCCGCCGGGTCAAATCGACATACACTTGAGTATCGGTCGTGCGTCCCCATCTGGACGGGCGACGCACGGATCAAGGAGCGGTTTCATGACGATGAAGGTACTGCTGATTGGCGCCGCCGGCCGCACCGGCCAGGCCTGCGCCGATCTGCTGCTCAAGCAGCCGGAATTCGAGGTCACGGCGCTCGTGCGCAGGCACGGCTACACGCTGCCGGGCGCGAAGGTGATCGAGGTCGACCTGACGGACGATTTCTCGCACGCGTTCCAGGGCATCACGCACGTGATCTACACGGCCGGCTCGGCCGAGTCGGAGGGTGCGGCCGAGGAGGAACAGGTCGACCGCGATGCCGTCGCCCGCGCGGCCGCCTATGCGCTCGCGTGCAACGTGCAGAAGCTGGTCGTGATCAGTTCGCTGTCCGCCTACTGGCCCGAGCGCAGCCCCGACGCGCTGCGCCACTACTCGCAGATGAAACGCGAAGGCGACGACCACGTGATCGCGTCGGGCGTCGACTATGTGATCCTGCGTCCGGGCCCGCTCGCGGACGGTCCCGGCGTCGGCAAGATCGCGCTGACCGAAGAACGGCTCGACCACGCGCCGCCCGTGTCGCGGCAGGACGTCGCATGGGCCGCGATCGAGGCGATCAAGCTCGGGATCTCGAAGAAGACGATCGGCTTCGTCGGCGGCAGCGTGCCGATCGAGCAGGCGTTGCGCGCGTGACATCCGCGGGCGCCGCCGCAGCAGCCGCACGGACGCCCCGTCCACTGCTGCCCCGCCCCGCGGCGTGCCCGCGGGACCGCGGGGCCACCTGCGCGCTCACTTTTTCGGGTGCGACTCCGCCCAGGCCTTGACGGTCTCGAGCGTGTTCTCGACGTGCTTGTCCGGCGACAGGCTCGTGTACTCGTACAGGACCTTCCCTTCCGGCGAAATCACGTAGGACACGCGGTTCGCGCGGTTGAGCGCGGGCAGCTTCGCGTCGTACTCGCGAATGATCTTCGCGTCCGGATCGGCCGCAACCGGGAACTTGCTGCGGCACTCGCTGACCGAGAACTTCTCCAGCGTGTCGATATTGTCTGCGGATACGCCGATCACGGTCGCGCCGTACGCCTTGTAGCGGTCGACCGCTTCCGCGAACGCGTGCGCCTCGATCGTGCAGCCCTTCGTGAACGCGGCCGGATAGAAATACAGCACGACCGGACCCTGCTTCAGCGCGTCGGCGAGCGAATACGTGTAGGTCTTGCCGCCCAGCGACGCCTGCGTCGTGAAATACGGCGCCGGATCGCCCGGCTTCAGTTCCGCCTGCGCGGTCAGCGCATAGCCCGCGACGAGCGTCGCCGCCGCCATACTCGCCATCGACACCATTAGTTTTCGCTTCATCTGCGTCCTCATTTCTTATAAAGTCAGCCTCGATGTGTGACGCGCCGATGTTCGCCAGCCGAACATCGGCGCGTGATCCGGTTGCCTGCGACCAGTTCGGGCCGCCCGCGCTCCAGCGGAGCCGCCCGAGTTGATCACATGTTAAAGATTCCGCGTGGTTTGCCGTTATTCCTCCCGGACAACCGGTTCCAGCCCTTCACGTCAGCGAGAAACATGGAAGCCAACAGGAAACAGACGCCACGCAAGGGCTCCTGGCGCAGCGCCTTGCACACGCTGCGCCGCTTCGCCTGGTCGGGCGGCGCGCTGATGCCTGCGCGCGCCGGCGCGCCGCGCCGCGACGACACCGTGCGCAACTGGCTGGAACAGACGGTCGGCCCGGTGGATTTCCTCGCGCACGTCGACCGCGAGCTGCGCTTTCTCTACGTATCCGATGCAAGCCTGCGCTTCATCGGCTACCACCGCGACTATCTGCACACGCTGACGCTGCGCGACCTGATCGCCGAACAGGATACCGCGGCGCTCGAAGACCTGCTCGCCCGCGCCGCGCGCTCCGGCCACGTCGAAAAGGCGACGATGTGCATCGTCAAGTCGCTGACCTACCCGCTCGACGTCGAGGTGCGCGCGGTCAAGAGCCGCCACCACGGCGTCGACGGCTTCGCGATCGCGGCGTTCGACGTGTCGTCGTGGCGCGCGCTCGAGGCGCGCCTGACCTACGAAATGCACCACGACCCGATGACGGGGCTCGACAACCTGTCGGCGCTCGTGCCCGCGCTGATGCGCGCGCAGCAGATCGCCGACGAGTCGGGCACCTGCGCGGCGCTGCTGCTGCTCGACCTCGACGATTACCAGCGGATCAACCGCGCGCTCGGCTACGACGCCGGCGACGCACTGCTGCGCGAGACCGCGCAGCGGCTGCAGGCGCTGATGGCGCCGGACGAGCAGCTCGCGCGGGTCGCGAGCGACAAGTTCGCGATCGTGTTCACCGCGCCGAGCCGCGCGCAGGCGAGCGACATCGCGGGCGCGCTCGGCCGGCGGCTGCAGGCGGCGGTGCGGCAGCCGTACGTGTACCACGGGCAGCCCGTGCACCTGTCCGCGAGCATCGGCATCGCGCTCTACCCGGACGAGCGCGCGGCCCCGCACCGGGCGCAGCATCACAGCCCGCTGTTGCGCCGCGCGGACCACGCGCTCGCGCAGGCGAAGGCGTCCGGCGGCAACGCGCTCGCGTTCCATACGCCGGTCGACGACCCGGCCGACGCCGAACGCCTGAAGCTCGAAGCCGACCTGTACGACGGCGTGCGCAACGGCGAGTTCTCGCTGCATTTCCAGCCGATCTCGCGCAGCCACTCGGGCGCGGTGGTCGGCGTCGAGGCGCTGATCCGGTGGCGCCACCCCGTGCACGGGCTCGTGCCGCCGGCGACGTTCATCCCGCTCGCCGAATCGATCGGCCTCATCAACTACCTCGGCAACTGGGTGCTGAAGGCCGCGTGCATGCAGCTCGTCGCGTGGGACCGCCAGGGGCTCGCGCTGCAGTACGTCGCAGTCAACGTGTCGCCGCAGCAGTTCCGCGATCCGCGCTTCACGCAGAGCGTGCGCGAAGCGATCACGCTGACCGGCATCGACCCGCGCCGCATCGTGCTCGAGATCACCGAGAGCCTCTTGATGCACGACCCGGCGCACGCGAAGGGGCTGCTCGAGGAGCTGACCGATCTCGGCATCCGCTTCGCGATCGACGACTTCGGCACCGGCTATTCGAGCCTCGCCTACCTGCAGCGCTTCCCGCTCGCGAAGCTGAAGATCGACCGCAGCTTCGTCGAGAACCTGCTGACGTCGCGCAATGACCGCGCGATCGTGTCGGCGGTCGTCGGCCTCGCGCAGACGCTCGATCTCGAACTCGTCGCCGAAGGCGTCGAGACCGAGGCGCAGCGCGAGCTGCTGACCGAGATGGGCTGCAACCACATCCAGGGCTGGCTGGTCTGCAAGGCGCTGCCGTCAGAGGAACTGGCGCAACGCTTCGAGGCGCAGCAGCTGCGCCTGCACGCGGCCACCTGACGCGCCGCCGCGAACCGAACGGATCTGTATGTCAATCACCGAACACCTGCCCCGGACGGCGCTGCTCGACAAGCTGTGGGCCCGGATGAACGAGCGGGGCGATTTCCCGCTGCTGTCGGATTCGCTGCGCGCGACGATGGCCGCGATGAAGAACGACGACCTCGACTTCACCGCGCTCGTGCGCGTCGTGCTGTCGGACTTCGCGCTCACGCAGAAAGTGCTGCGGCTCGCGAACTCCGCGATGTACATGGCGTTCGGCGGCAACATCACGACTGTCACCCGTGCGCTGATGGTGCTCGGGATGGACGCGGTCGGCCATCTCGTCGTCGGCCTCAAGCTCGTCGATCACTTCCACCAGAGCACCCCCCGGCGGATCGACGCGAAGCTCGAGCTGAACCGCGCGCTGCTGTCGGGCTGCGTCGCGCGCAAGCTGACCGAGCACGCGGACCTGCGCGCTGGCGAGGAGGCCGTCGTCTGCACGCTGATGCGCCAGGTCGGCAAGCTGCTCGTCGTCTGCTACCTCGACAGCGAATGGGACCGGATCCGCCGGCGGGCGGCCGAACTGCACGGCGACGAGGCTGCGGCCTGCGTCGACGTGCTCGGCGTCGGGTTCGACGAGATCGGCCTCGAGGCCGCCGCGCGCTGGCGGCTGCCCGACGTGATCCGCGCCGGCATGGCCGACGACGTCCGCCTTGCCGAACTGGCGGACGGCGGCGCGCTGCAGGACCACGCGGACGTCAGCGACGACGACGGCAACAGCCCGGACAGCGATGTGCGCTGGCTGCGCGCGGTGAGCCGCTGCTCGACCGACGTCGCGGCCGCGCTCGTGATGCCGGCGAGCCCGCAGCGCGACGCGCGCATCGCATCGCTCGCTCAGCACTATGGCGCGGAGCTCGATACAGGGCCCGATGCGCTCATCCAGATCGCCGACCAGCTCGCGCGCGAGGAGACGAGCGACACCGTGATGCGCGAAATCATCGAGCTGCGCGCGAACGCGGACGCGATCGCGCGCGCGCAAGCCGAGCCGGAAGTCCGCCTGGAGGCCGGTCTCGCGGACCTGCGTGCGCTGCCGTCCGAGCATGTGCTGACGCCGGTGCTCGCGCTCGCGTCCGAAAGCCTGCTCGCGGGTCTCGCGTTCACGCGCACCGTGATGTTCGTGCGGCACGACGACGGCACGTTCGCCGCGCGCCTCGGCTTCGGCCCCGGCGTCGACGCTGCGCTCGGCCAGCTGCGCTTCAACGAACGCTTCGAGCCGGACGTGTTCCATCTCGCAATCACCAACTCGGTCGGCATCTTCATCGAGCAGGCGCAGGACCCGAAGATGGTGAAGCGCCTGCCCGCGTGGTATCTCAACGCGTTCGACGACGCGCAAGCGTTCGTGCTGCTGCCGGTGCGCGTCGGCACGTCGACGACGGCGCTGCTGTACGGCGACTGGGCCGGCGCGCAGCGCGCGCGCAAGATCACGCAGCAGGAAATGGGCGTGCTCAACGAGCTGGCACGAGAGCTGAGCCGGTTCTTCAAGGCCTGAGCGGCCCGGCTGCGCCTGATGGCGCTGCGTACCCGCAGCGCGTTGCGCCCCCTTCCTGCCCCCGCCCCCCAAAAGCAAACCGGCCGCAAAAGCGGCCGGCTGCATCGTGCGACGGGGGTCGGAACGCGCGCTTACTTGAGCGTCACTGGCACGCTGAAGTACTTCTTCGCGAGGTTGTCGATCGTGCCGTCCGCCTTCAGTTCCTTCAGCGCCTGGTCGAGCGCGGTCTTCAGCGCCGCGTCGTTCTTGCGCAGGCCGAAGCCGACGCCCGAGCCGAGGATCTCGGCGTCGCTGACGGTGCCGCCCGCGTAACCGAAGCCCTGGCCCTGCGGCTTCGACAGGAAGCCCTTCGCGCCCGCTTCCGAATCCTGGAAGGTCGCGTCGAGACGGCCCGACTTCAGGTCCGCGTACGCGAGATCCTGCGTCTGGTAAGGCACGACTTCGACGCCGGCCGGCGCCCACTTCTTCTTCGCATACGCTTCCTGGATCGTGCCTTGCAGCACGCCGACGCGCTTGCCCTTCAGCGATTGCGGGGTCGGCAGCAGGCCGCTGCCCTGCTTCGCGATCAGCTGGTTCGGGATCGTGTAGATCGGATCGGTGAACGCGATCGCGTGCTTGCGCTGGTCGGTGATCGTCATGTCCGAGTTGATCGCGTCGAACTTGCGTGCCTGCAGCGCCGGGATCAGGCCGTCGAAGTCGTTCTCGACCCACACGCACTTCGTCTTCAGCTTCGCGCACACCGCGTTGCCGACGTCGATGTCGAAGCCGGTCAGCTTGCCGTCGGGCGTCTTGAATTCGAACGGCGCGTACGAAGCCTCGACGCCGAAGCGGAGCTCCTTCAGATCCGCAGCAAACGCGCTTCCCGCCGCCACGGCCACTGCCGCCACCACCGCGTGCGCGGCCATTTTTCGCCAAACCAACTTCATTAGAGGGTCCTCCTGATACGAACGGGTATTTCCGGAACAACGTGCGCACGCATCATTGCAGGGTCGAATTACCCGGACAATCGCGATGCGGCGCCGTGATGCGGCGCAACAGCCGCAAGGCCGCGATTGTACCAATCCGCGCGCGCCGTCCCGGCAAAGCGGCCGGCCGGGCCGCTTGCTGCACCGCGCGCATGGCACCGCGCGCAACGCATGTCGAACTTGCAAGATGGTGTCGCAAATGCGCAAGGCATCCGCGTCGCACATGCGATCGGGACGACGTGCATGCGCCGCGCCGTCACGCGCGAACGCATGCACGCACGCCGTCAGACGAGCGTGGCGAGCGTCTCGCGCGTCGTGTCGACGACGAGCAGCCCCGCGCGCAGCCCGGGCTTCACCGACGGGTTCGGAAACACGATCCGTTCCTCGACGTGCTGCACCGTATAGCGGTACGCGCCGTCCTGCGCGAGCACCGTGCCGCGCGGGAACGGCGTGAAGTTTGCGACGTCGGCCGCGACGAACAGCTCGAGCGCGTCGCTCTGCTTCGTGATCTGGTCGATCACGGTGAACACGCGCGGCAGCGATGCGCCGGCATCCTTCGGCGGATGGCCGCCCCACGCGCCCGACACGAGCCGGCGCACCGCGCGATCGGCCGCCGCGAAGCGAGTCAGGTCGTTCTGGCCGAACGGGCGCACCTTGCCGAGCTCCAGCGTGCACGCGAGTGCGCCGCAATGCTCGGCCGTATAGTGCGAATACGTCTGCCCTTTTGCGGTATGCAGCAGCACCGCCGCGATGCGCGCATCGCCGAGCCATTCGAACATCGCGCGCGACGGCGGCGTGCCCGTATGCGGCAGCAGCGCAAACTGCTCGAACACCGATGCGCGGATCGCCGTGTGCATGTCGATATGCCAGCGCGCGCCCGCATCGGCCGGCGCAGCGGCGAAGAACGCCGCGGCGGCCGCTTCGAGCTGCGCGGCGCGCGGCGCCTCGCGGCTGTCCGGTACCTGCGCGTGGCGGCCGCTGAACAGCCGGTTCAGGTCGTCGTCGAGATAGCGTTCGCCCGCGCGCATCGCCGGCGAATTGCCGAGCACGACGAACAATCGGCACGCGAGCGGCACCGCGCCGGCCGCGACGTCACGCACGAGCATCGACAGCAGCTCGATCGGCGCGGTCTCGTCGCCGTGCACGCCGGCCGACACGAGCACGCTTCGCTGTGACACCGGTTGCTGCGGGGCCGTCGTCCGGCCTTCCGCTGCATCGGCGGTATGCGGTTCGGCATGCGGCTCTATACTCGGCTCGAGCGCGAGCAGCCCCTCGCCGTGCCATCGCCAGCGCACCGCGCCGCCGGCACAGACGCCGTCACGCTCGGTCGGCGCAACGCCCGCGAGCGTGAACGCGAGGAAGTCGTCGAGCCATGCGCCGGCGGCAGCGCCGCCCGAGCCTGCCGCATCGCGCATGCGGCCCTCAGCGCTGGAAGTCATACAGCGACCCGACGCGCAGGATCTGCGTCAGTTCGTCGAGCGCGGTGCGCGACTCGTCGAGCAGCACCGGATCCGCGAGATCTTCCGGCGCGAGGCGGTCGCGGTAGTGCTTCTCGATCCACGCGTCGAGCGACGCGAACAGCGTGTCGTTGATCCACACGTTCGACGTGACGGCCGCGCGCTGCGCGTCGTTCAGCACGACGCGCAACCGCAGGCACGCGGGGCCGCCGCCGTTCTTCATGCTTTCGCGCAGGTCGAACACGAGCACGTCGCGGATCGGTCCGCTGCCGGCCGCGAGCTGGTCCAGGTACGCGGCGACGTTCGCGTTCTCGCGGCACTCCTGCGGCACGACGAGCACTTGCGAACCATCGGCGCGCGACAGCAGCTGGCTGTTGAACAGATACGACGTGACGGCGTCGTTCACGCTCACCGCCGCGTCGGGCACCTCGATCACCTTCAGGCGCGCGCCGCGCGCGTCGAGCGCCGCGGTCAGCGTGTCGTAGATCGCCTGCTTGTTGACGAACGCGCGCTCATGCGTGAACAGCGTGTCGCGGTTGCCGACCGAGATCACGTCGTTGTGGAACACGCCCGCGTCGATCACGTCCGGATCCTGCTGCGCGTAGACCGTCGCTTCCTCGCTCAGCCCGTGGCGATGCGCGACCGCGCGGCTCGCCTCGAACGTCTGGCGCGCCGGGAAGCGCTTCGGCTCCGGCCCGCGGCGGTATTCCGAGCGGCCGTACACGAAGAACTCGACGCCCGGCTGCGCGTATTCGGCGCAAAAGCGCGTGTGGTTCGCTGCGCCCTCGTCGCCGAGCGCCGGCGTGCCGGTCAGCGCTTCGTGCACCGCGAAGTACGCGGGATCGGCGAACAGTGTCGACAGCGTGCGGCGCGTCGCCTCGTGCTCGATCGCGCGGTGCAGCTTGCTGCACAGGTTCGCCGGCGTGAAGTGCACGCGGCCGTCGCTCGTGTCGGCCGACGGGCTGACGGTCGCCGCGTTCGCGGTCCACATCGCCGATGCCGAGCTCGCCGCGGCGAGCAGTTCGGGCGCCTGCTTCGCGGCCTTCGCGATCACGTCCGCGTCCTTGCCGGAGAAGCCGAGTTCGCGCAGCAGGCGCAGCGACGGCCGCTCCTGCGGCGGCAACACGCCCTGCGCGAAGCCGAGGTCGGCGAGCTGCTTCATCTTGCGCAGCCCCTGCTTCGCGGCGGCCTTCGGGTTCGCGGCCGATTTCTCGTTGTTCAGCGACGCCACGTTGCCGAACGACAGCCCGGCGTAGTTGTGGGTCGGGCCGACGAGTCCGTCGAAATTGGCTTCTTGTGCGTTCATCGTCGTTCCCTCGAATCAGAAGTGCAGGCCCGGCGACAGCGTCGCGGGCAGGGTCAGTTGCGTGCTTTCCACCGACGCCATCGGGAACGCGCAGTAGTCCGCCGCGTAGTACGCGCTCGGGCGATGGTTGCCCGAGCGGCCCGTGCCGCCGAACGGCGCGGCCGACGATGCGCCGTTGGTCGGGCGGTTCCAGTTGACGATCCCGGCGCGGATCGTGCGGCGGAAGTGCTCCCACACGCGCGCGTCGTCGGCGAGCAGGCCAGCGGACAGGCCGAACGCCGTGTCGTTCGCGCGCTCGATCGCGGCGTCGAACGTCGTGTAGCGGACGATCTGCGCGAGCGGACCGAAGTGCTCCTCGTCGGGCAGGTCGACGACGCCGGTCACGTCGAGGATCGACGCGTTCACGAAGCCGAGGCGCGGATCGCGCTGCGCCATCGCGATGATCGGCTTCGCGCCCTGCGCGACGAGCCGCGACTGCGCGTCGACGAGCTTCGCGGCCGCGCGCGCCGAGATCACCGCGCCCATGAACGGCTGCGGATCGGCGTCGTACACGTCCGCCGTGATCTTCGACGTGACGTCGGCAAAGCGCGCAAGGAAGCGGTCGCCGAACGCGCCTTCCGGCACGAAGATGCGGCGCGCGCACGTGCAGCGCTGGCCGGCCGACAGGAACGCCGACTGGATCGTGTGATGCACGGCCGCGTCGATGTCCTCGACTTCGCCGATCACGAGCGGGTTGTTGCCGCCCATCTCGAGCGCGAGGACGATCTCCGGACGGCCGCCGAACTGCTTGTGCAGCAGCGTGCCCGTGTCCGAGCTGCCGGTAAAGAACAGGCCGTCGATCTGGCGGTGGTTCGCGAGCGCGATGCCCGTGTCCTTCTCGCCCTGCACGAGGTTCAGCACGCCGGCAGGCAGGCCCGCGTCCTTCCACACTTCGACGGTCGCGCGCGCAACGCCCGGTGCGAGCTCGGACGGCTTGAACACGACCGTGTTGCCCGCGATCAGCGCCGGCACGATATGGCCGTTCGGCAAATGGCCCGGGAAGTTGTACGGGCCGAACACCGCGACGACGCCGTGCGGACGGTGGCACAGCACCGCGACGCCGTCGGCCATGTCCTGGCGCTTCTCGCCCGTGCGTTCCTGGTAGGCCTGGATCGAGATGCCGACCTTCGCGGCCATCGACGCGACTTCGGTGCGCGCTTCCCACAGCGGCTTGCCGGTCTCGCGGCCGATCGCCGCGGCGAGCGCTTCCTTGCGCTCGTTGAGCAGCGCGGCGAAGCGCTTCGCGATCTCGCAGCGCGCTTCGAAGTCGAGCGCCGACCACTCGGCGAACGCGCGGCGCGCGCTCGTGACCGCGCGGTCGACGTCGGCGGCCGATGCGCTTGCGCCCTGCCACGCGATTTCGTCGGTACCGGGGTTGCGCGACGCGAAGGCGGGGCCCGAGCCTGCGACCCAGGCGCCGTCGATGAAGAGTTCCGTCATGATTCGTTTATCCCTGTTTGACTTTGAGCGGCAGCACGCGGACCGGATCGCCGGCCTTCACGTCGAGCGCGGCGGCATCGTCGGCCGACAGCACGAACGTGCCGTTCGCGACGACGCCCGGCGCGACGCCGACGCGGAAATCGCCGAGCGACGTGTTCGACACGAGCGCCTTCGGGTTATCGTCACGCACGTCGGGCGCGCCGATCGACACCGGCACGACGACGCTCTCGCGCACCGTGCGCAGGTCGTTGACGTGGCATTCGAGCACGGGGCCCGCGTCGAAGATGTCGACGTGGTTCTGGTAGCGCAGCCCTTCCGCCTCGAGCATCTTGCGTGCGGGCAGCGTATCGCGGTGCGTGAGGCCGACCGCGTCCTGCGCGTCCTGCGGCAGCAGGTCGACGTACACGGGGTAGCGCGGCATCAGTTCCGCGAGGAACGACTTGCGGCCGTGCGAGCTGAGATAGTCCGCGGCGTTGAAGTCGATCTGGTAGAAGTGCGAACCGACAGCGCGCCAGAACGGCGACGTGCCGTCGTCGTCGAAGTGGCCGCGCAGTTCCGCGCAGATGCGTTCCGGGAAAAGCTCGCGGAACTGCGCGATGAACATGAAGCGCGAGCGCGACAGCAGGCCGCCGACGCCGCCCGTGCGGTAGCGCGGGCTCAGGAACAGCGAGCACACTTCCGCATAGCCGGTCAGGTCGTGCGAGATGTTCAGCGCGGACATCCGCGTCCACACGCCGAGCTCCTGGCTCGCATGCACGACGGTGCTCACACGGTAGTTGTAGAACGGCTGCTCGAGGCCGACCTGCGACTCGATCCCGCAAACGCCCGCGATGTCGCCCGTCGCCGAGTCTTCCATCACGAAGAAGTAGCCGGCTTCCGACGGCTGCGCCTGCCCTTCGAGCGTGCGGCGCGTGCGTTCGATGCGTGCGGCGAGCGCATCGCGGTCGGGCTTGAACGTGGTCAGGCCCGGACCGGTCTCTTTCGCGAGCGACACGAGCGCATCCACATCGCCCGTTTGTACGACCCGAACGACGATCATGCTGCGTCTCCCTTCGAATGTTCGTCATCGCGCTGGTGCAGCGGCACGCAGCGCACGACATCGCCGTCCTTCACGTTCAGCGCTGCGCGCACGTCGCCGGCGAGCGGTGCGTCATGGCCCGCGTCGCCCGGCAGGTCGGCGAGCACGCAGCGGAACGATTCGCCACTGCCGCTCGACACGAGGTACGCGACGTCGCCGCGCTGGTGCGCGGCTTCGCGCACCGTGCGCTCGGCCGCGTGCGTCACGCACGCGGTGCGATCGACCTGCTGGGTCAGCACCGGGCCTGCGTCGAAGATGTCGACGAAGCGGTCCGGCTCGAAGCCTTCCTCGAGGTGGATGTCGTACGCGAGCAGCGCGGTTGCGTTCGGCTCGCCGAGCACGCGCTGCGCGGCTTCGGGCAACAGCGGCACGTACAGCGGATAGCCGGGCATCACTTCGGCGATGAAGGTGCGGCTGCGGCCGCCCGACGCGATGTCGACGTCGGCGAAATCGCGGCCGAAGAACTTGCGGCCCACCGCTTCCCAGAACGGCGACGCGCCGTTCTCGTCGCTCACGCCGAGCAGCAGCGTGAACACTTCCGGTGTGAAGCGGCGGCGATTCGCGGCGATGTACATCATGCGTGCGCGCGAGATCAGGTGGGCGGCCGCGTCGCCGCGCAGAGACGGATCGACGTAGAAGCCCGCGAGCCGGCTCTTGCCGGTCAGCTCGTGCGACATCGTCAGCGCGTGGATCTTGCGGTTCACGTGCAGTTCGCGCGACGCGTGGATCAGCGCGTCGTTGCGAAACGCGTAGAACGGCTCGGAGTAGCCGGCCGCCGCCACGATGCTGGCGGTGCCGAGCAGCTTGCCGGTTGCGCTGTCTTCCAGCACGAAGAGATAGAACTCCTCGCCGGGAAAGTCGACGTCCGCGCGAAACGAGTCCTCCGAGAGCGCGACACGCGCCTCGAGCGCTGCGCGATCGTGCGGCAGCGAGTGCAGGACCGGCTGCGCGGTGCGCGCCATGTGCGCGAGCGCATCGAGATCCGTGAGTTTGCCGGGGCGAACAAATAGCATCGTCGTTCCTGTCTGCGATGGATGCGCGAATCAGCGCGCGGTGGTTTCCTGCGCGGCGACCACCTGTTCGACTGCCTTCTCGAAGCGCGCGAGGCCTTCGTCGAGCACGTCGAACGGGATCACGAGCGACGGCACGAAGCGCAGCACGTTCGGGCCTGCGATCAGCATGATCACGCCGTGCTCGGCGGCTGCGTTGACGAAGTCCTTCGCGCGGCCGTCGAAGGCGGCGACGAGTTCCGCGCCGACGAGGAGGCCCTTGCCGCGCACTTCCTTGAAGATGCCGAAGCGTGCGTTGATGCGTTCGAGCGCGCCCTTCAGGCGCACGCTGCGTTCGCGCACGCCTTCGAGCAGCGCCGGGTCGCCGATCAGTTCGACGACCTTGTCGGCGATCGCCGATGCGAGCGGGTTGCCGCCGTACGTCGTGCCGTGCACGCCGACCTTGAAGTGGGCGGCCAGTTCGTTCGTCGTCAGCATCGCGCCGATCGGGAAGCCGTTGCCGAGCGCCTTCGCGGTCGTCAGGATGTCAGGCGTCACGCCCGTGTCCATGTAGGCGTAGAACTGGCCCGTGCGGCCGACGCCCGTCTGCACTTCGTCGAAGATCAGCAGTGCGTTGTTGGCGTCGCACGCTTCGCGCAGCGCCTTCAGGAAGGCCGGATCGGCGGGGATCACGCCGCCTTCGCCCTGCACGGGCTCGACGATCACGGCGCAGGTTTGCGGACCGATCGCGGCCTTTGCGGCTTCGATGTCGTTGAACGGCAGGTGCTTGATGCCGGCCGGCACCGGGCCGAAGCCTTCCGAGTACTTCGGCTGGCCGCCGACGCTGACCGTGAAGAACGTGCGGCCGTGGAACGACTGCACGAACGAGACGATTTCGTACTTTTCAGCGCCGTGGCGTTCGAATGCGACGCGGCGCGCGAGCTTCAGTGCGGCTTCGTTCGCTTCCGCGCCCGAGTTCGCGAAGAATGCGCGATCGGCGAAGGTCAGCGATTCGAGGCGCTTTGCGAGGCGCAGCACCGGCTCGTTCGTGTAGCCGTTGCCGATGTGCCAGAGCTTGCGGCTTTGCTCGTCCAGCACCTTCATCAGTTCCGGGTGGCCGTGGCCGAGCGACGTCACGGCGATGCCGCATGCGAAATCCACGTACTCGCGGCCTGCCGTGTCCCACACGCGCGAGCCTTCGCCACGATCCGGCACGAACGGCGCGGGGGAAAACACCGGCACCATCACTTCGTCGAAAGTCTGGCGGTTCACGGTCAGGTTCGTCATGGCGGGTTCCTTTCGGTTTCGTAAGAGGTCTTGAAGCAACAGGTTCAAGTTTAGGTAAGGGTGATGCAAGCGTCTTGCGGAATTGCGACGGGTTCTATCGGAAGCACCTTTATCGCTTTGTTCGCCTCCGGCGGGGGCGGTCTTTGCGGGGGCTTCGGTTTGGTCAGATTTTTTGTCATCCTCGTATGCGTTCGCCGGATCCCGTTTTCATAGCGGTCTGTTTGTGTCGCCCCTTCCCGGGGCGGGGGTCAGATTTCTTCGTCATCCGCGTATGCTTTCGCCGGATCCCGTTTTCATATCGGTCTGTTTGCGTCGCCCCTTCCCGGGGCGGGGGTCAGATTTTTTGTCATCCGCGTATGCTTTCGCGGGATCCCGTTTTCATATCGGTCTATTTGCGTCGCCCCTTCCCGGGGCAGGGTCAGATTTTTTTGTCATCCGCGTACGCTTTCGCCGGATCCCGTTTTCATATCGGTCTATTAGCGTCGCCCCTCCCCGGGGCAGGGGTCACTTTTCTTTGTCTTGCCAAAGAAAAGTAACCAAAAGAAAGGCGCCTGGATAACGCATGACTTCCCGGTGCCGTGGCCGTCAAAGTGGATCGCACAAAAGTGTCCGCGCCAGTCACGACGCCGGAGTGGTTCGAGCAATGGTTCTGACCCATCTCACCACCCAACGGAGCGGTATACCGCTCATCAGTTCCATCCTCGCTAAGCTCGGCTGCAAGGTACTTCACGATCCACACATCCACGTCATTCGCACCAGACCCGCCCTCACGCACATTCGCAGCCACCTCATGGTCAACGCCAACCGTTCTACCACGCCTGCATGACGACGGATTCCCACTCGCTCAATCCGCCGCCCACATCATCTCCGTAGCAACCGCTATCACCCTATTCGGTGCCGGTGCCGGTGCCGGTACGGCTACCGTTGCTGTTGCTGTTGCTGTTGCTGTTGCTGTTGCTGTTGCTGTTGCTGTTGCTCACGCTAATCGACTGGTTGCTTGCAAGCAAGTGGGTGTGTACCTGTCGGCCGAGCGAAGCGAGGGCGGAGCTGGCGGGCGGTATACCACTCTGCCCAGTGGTGCGACGTGTCAGAACCATTGCTCGAACCACTCCGGTGTGTGACGTGGCGCGGACACTTTTGTGCGATCCACTCCGATGGCGACGGCACCGGGAAGTCTTGCGTTATCACAGCGCCTTTCTTTTGGTTACTTTTCTTTGGCAAGACAAAGAAAAGTGACCCCTGCCCCGGGGAGGGGCGACGCTAATAGACCGAAAAGATGACAGGTGCTTCACGAGCAACACTGATCGACCACCCAAACCACAGCAGGCGCAGCAAGAAAGCGCCACTCAGTCCTTCCCTCCGCGCTCGACCAGAGCCCCGGCCCGCGGCTCGGCGCCACCCCCTGTCTGCTTCTCGAGCCAGGCTCGCCGGTCTTCGCGCGGCGTCACGCCGAACCGTTCGCGGTACGCGTTGGAAAAGTGCGCAGCAGAAGAGAACCCGCAGGCGAGACTGACCTGCACAACCGACTTGCTGGTGCGCTGCAACTGCGTCCGAGCCTTGAGCAAACGGAGGTTGAGGTAATACTTGGAGGGCATCGCCCCGAGATACTGTCGAAAGAGCCGCTCGAGCTGCCGACGCGAAACCCCCACCAAACCGGCAATCTCGTCGGTCGTGAGCGGATCCTCTACATTCGCTTCCATCAGCAGCAATGCATCGTTCAAACGAGGATGCCGCTCGCCCGGCGCAGTAACGAAAGGAATCCGCTGGCGCTCTTCGCCGCTTCGCAACGTCCCCGCGCCGAGCGCATCGGCAATCCTTTCAGCAAGATCGGGCCCATGCTCCCGGCCAATCATGGCCAGCATGAAATCGACGGTCGCCTGCCCGCCGGCACACGTCGCACGATCCCGGTCGATCTCGAAGATCTGCTGCGTGACGATCGACCGCTCGAACTGCTCCGCGAACTGCTGGTACGTCTCCCAGTTCACGCTGACCCGATACCCGGACAACTGCCCGGCCATCGCAAGCCACCACACGCCATGGTGAATGCCGGTGACGAGCGGCGTGCGCTGCCCGACCCGCGCGAGACTCGCGAGAAACAGCCGGTAGTCGGCAAACTGCTGGAACCGCTCGCTGACGACGATGACCCAGTCGCACGCGATCGCGTCATTGAACGCCGCATCGGCATGCCATTGCGCACCGCCGGCGAGCGGCACCGGCCGCCCGTCCCACGAACACACCTGCCAGCGATACAGCAACCGCCCGTCGATCTCGTTCGCGAGACTCAACGCATCGACGATCGGACCCACACCCGACATCGACACGGGCGGCAATGCAACGATCGCCACCTGCGTCGTGCGGGTGGCGCCTGCGGGACGGGACACCGGTACCACGTATGCGACCTGCTTCGTTGCGTTACTTGAGACTGCCGGACAGGAACTGCTTCAGGCGCTCGCTCTGCGGACGCACGAGCACCTCCGACGGATCGCCCTGCTCCTCGGTCCGCCCCTGGTGCAGGAACATCACATGGTTCGAGACGTTGCGCGCAAACCCCATCTCGTGCGTGACGACGATCATCGTGCGGCCTTCCTCGGCGAGCTTCTGCATCACCTTCAGCACTTCGCCGACGAGCTCCGGGTCCAGCGCGGAAGTCGGCTCGTCGAACAGCATCACGTCCGGATGCATCGCGAGCGCGCGCGCGATCGCCACGCGCTGCTGCTGGCCGCCCGACAGGTGCGACGGATACTGCTTCTCGACGCGCGGCGGCAGCCCGACCTTCTCAAGGTACTCGCGCGCACGCTCCTCGGCTTCCTTCTTCGAAATGCCAAGCACGTGCACGGGCGCTTCCATCACGTTCTCGAGCACGTTCATGTGCGCCCACAGGTTGAAGTGCTGGAACACCATCGCAAGCTTCGTGCGGATCCGCTGCAGCTGCTTGTGGTCGGCTACCTCGAGCGCGCCGGCGCGGTCGGCCTTCGTGCGCACGGCCTCGCCGTCGACGACGATCTGCCCCGCATTCGGCCGTTCGAGAAAATTGATGCAGCGCAGGAACGTGCTCTTGCCCGAGCCGCTCGCGCCGATGATGCTGATGACGTCGCCGGCCTTCGCGTTCAGCGAAACGCCCTTGAGCACCTCGTTGTCACCGTAGCGCTTGTGAATGTCGACCGCCGCAAGCTTGCAGGCAGCGCCCGTTTGAGTGATCTCGGCCAACTGGCTCTCCTCGAAGTGAAATCAATGACGGCCGGCCGCGAGATACGCGAGCCAGTGGCGCTCTGCCCGGCGAAATGCCGCGACGAGTGCGAACGATACCGCAAGATAGATCAGCGCGGCGATCCCGAACGACTGGAAGGCCATGTACGTCGCCGAATTCGCGTCGCGCGCGACCTTCAGGATGTCCGGCACGGTCGCGGTGAATGCGACGGTCGTCGCATGCAGCATCAGGATCACCTCGTTGCTGTACAGCGGCAGCGCGCGGCGCAGCGCCGACGGCAGGATCACGCGGCGATACATCGTGAACGGCGTCATCCCGTACGCACGCGCCGCCTCGACCTCGACGTGCGGAATCGCACGGATCGCGCCCGCGAAGATCTCGGTCGTGTACGCGCAGGTGTTCAGCGCAAACGCGAGAATCGCGCAGTTGAAGCCGCTCCTGAAGAACGCGTCGAGCAGCGAGTGCGAGCGCACGAACTCCAGGCTGTACATGCCCGTATAGATCAGCAGCAGCTGCACGTAAAGCGGCGTGCCGCGGAACACGTACGTGTAGAAGCGCACCGGCATCGACACCCACTTCTTCTTCGACACGCGCGCGACCGCCAGCGGCACCGCGCACACGAAGCCGAACGAAATCGACGCGACGAGCAGCCACAGCGTGACCGCCAGGCCCGACATGCGCTGGCCGTCCCAGTAAAGGAACGCCTTCCCGAATTCCTGGAGAATCTCGATCATAGTTCTGCGTGGCGCACGCCCATGGAATAACGCTTCTCGAGCTGCATCAGCACGAGGTTGGAAACGGTCGTGATCGCGAGATAGATCAGCGCCGCGACGAGGATGAAGAAGAACATGTTGAACGTGCTCTTGCCCGCATCCTGCGCCGCCTTCACGACGTCCGCGAGCCCGATGATCGACACGAGCGCGGTCGCCTTCACGAGCACCTGCCAGTTGTTGCCGATCCCCGGCAGCGCGAAGCGCATCATCTGCGGAAACATGATCCGCACGAACACCCGCAGCCCGCTCATCCCGTACGCGGCGCCCGCCTCGAGCTGCCCGCGCGGCACCGACAGGAACGCGCCGCGGAACGTCTCGGTGAAGTACGCACCGTAGATGAAGCCGAGCGTCAGCACGCCGGCCACGAACGGGTCGATATCGATCTGGTCCCAGCCGGCCAGGTCGGTCAGCTGGTTCAGCCAGATCTGCATGCTGTAGAACAGCAGCAGCATCAGGACAAGATCGGGCACCGAGCGGATCAGCGTCGTATAACCGGTCGCGAGCGAACGCAGAACCCGGTTGTGCGACAGCTTAGCCACCGCGCCGATCAGCCCCAGCGCCACCGCAGTGGCGAGCGACAGCACCGACAGCTCGATCGTCTGCACGGTGCCCGCCCAAAGAACGGGACCAAAGCCGTAAAGAAACACGCGCGTCTCCAGAGTTGGAATGGAAGCCGGCGCGCATGCGTGTCCCGCGCCGGGCTGACGCGGATAGTCGCAAGCGGAAATGATTGCCTCAAATCACCTTGCACCGGTTTGCTGCATCGCAACAATCCGTGCCGGCATTCACAATGGCCCGCTACGCGGCTGTTTCAAAAGGAAAAAAGCCGCTTCCTGACAGTTCGACAACACGCCGGGAAGCGGACTTTTTGCAATTTTCCGGTCGCTTTTTCGATATAGCGCCGGGGGCGGTCAGTGCCCTTTCAGGATGTCGGAGCGCGACGTCGTATAGACGCGTCCGTCGGGGCCGAAATGCACGTTGAAGAATGCATCGGTATTGACGCCGTCCTCGAGCCAGCGCCAGCTCCAGACGGTTTCGGGCTTCAGCGGATACTCCGCGATGTCGCCGGGCTTGCCGAGCAGCCGCCGCACGTCGTCCTCGCTCATGCCGGGCTGCACCTTCGCGAAGTTGGCCGCGGTGAGCACCTGCGTCGCGCCGACGTAGCGGCCGTTCGCGTCGATGTCGACGAACCAGGTCTGGTTGCCCATCGGACCGCGCGGATATTCGAAACGCTTCGAGCCGTCGGTGAACACGCGCTCGGTTTCCGGCTTGCCCATCGTGCCGCGGATGTCGGCCTCGGTCGATTCGCCGGGCTTCAGCCCCTTCAGCAGCAGTTGCGCCGGCTTGATCGCGTTGAAGAAATCCTTCAGACGTTGCACGTTGAACTCGCTTTGCTGGTCGTCGCAACCGGACAACCCAAGCGTTGCAGCCAGCACGGCGACGGGAAGCAGCCGGAAACGGAAAATCATCGGAGGCAAAGGCGGATTGAGACAAACACGCGGCAAGCATACCCGCGCGCCGCCAAAAGCGCGAGACAGGCGCAAGACGGGCGCGCGGCCCGTCTCGTTCAGTGCATCGTTTCGGTTTCGTGCTCAGGCGTCGGCCGCGGCGCGCGCGGTGCGGGCGCCTTCATCCGGCGGCGCGTGTACGCAAGTTCCGCGAGCTGCCACGAACCGAGCGCGAGGCAGCCGAACACGACTTCTCGCGCGCGCTTCACGAGGGCGAGCGACAGCGCCGTTTCGCGGTCGACGCCGAACATCTGCGCGAGCAGCACGACAGTCGCCTCCTGCACGCCGAGGCCGCCCGGCACCATGAACGCCGCGTGGCGCGCAGCCTGCGTCATCGCCTCGATCGCGAGCGCGCCGCCGATCGACACCGGATGGCCGAGCAGCTCGAGCGCCCAGTAGATCTCGAGCGCGCCGACCGCGTAGCCGAGCAGTTGCCAGAAGAATGCGCTGAACAGCAGGCCCGTGCGCGACATCAGCGCGTCGATGTCCGCGTCGAGCCGGCGGCCGTCGACACCCTGCAGCAGCCGGTGCGAATCGCCGAGCAGGCGGCTCGCGAAGCGCTCGATCGCATGGAAGACCCCGCCGCGCCGCATCAGCACGACGCCGAGCACCGGCAGCGGCAGCGACAGCAGCAGCGCGAGGCCGATCGTGCCGCCGTTCATGTCGTGCGTCGTCGCGAGCAGCAGCACGAGGCCGAGCGCGGCGAACGCATACTGGACGACGATCGTGACGAGCACCTCGACGATCACCGACGCGGTCACGCGGCTCGCGTCCGGATTCTGCCAGCGCGCGAGCCGGATGCCGACGAGCTCGCCGCCGATCCCGACCACCGGCAGCAACCGGTTGACGGCCTCGCGCACGGTCGCGATCCACCACAGGAATGCCAGCGAATTGCGCTTGCCGAGCAACAGGTGCCAGGCGTACGCGTCGAGCAGCAGCGGCAGCGCATGGAACGGCACGAGCCACAGCAGCGCGAACCCCGCACGGCCGATCATCTGCGTGACGTCGCCCACGCCGTCGTGCAGCACCAGCGCGAGCAGCAGCGCGATGCCGATCGGCCAGCCGAGCCATTTGATCCACTTGGTCACGACGGCTGCGCTCCCGGTTGGCGCGCCGCGCGCGGCGCGCGCGACGGCGAATGCTGGCCGAACACGTCGGCGAAGCCGCCGGTGGCGACGCCCGCCGCCTTCAGCGCGGCAGCGACGCGCGGCGACAGCAGCGCGTCCAGTTCGTCGACGGGACGGTAGCCGGCCATCGTCGGCGTGATCGGGCCATCGCCCGCCTCGGCCGGATGGCAGTAGATCTCGCCGACACCCGGCGGCAGTTTCGCGACCGCGTCGAGCAGCACGGCTTCGTCCATGCGGCCCGTGTGCTCGATGCCGACCACGTAGTCGTTGTGCGCGAGCCCCGCGCGGTCGAGCCGCGCGCGCACGAGCCCGATCCACGGCTTCAGCCACGCGGGCGCGGTCGTCTCGTACGGCAGCCGGACCGCGCGCAGCCCGTAGTCGCGGCCGATCTCGATGATCATCGACAGCACGGTCGGATGCAGGTGGAAATGCTTGTGCGCGTTCACGTGGTCGAGCGGCAGGCCGCTCGCCGCGAACGCGTCGAACTGCGCGCGGATCTCGCGGCGCAGTTGCGCACGCACGTGCGGCAGGAAGAAGAAGCGGCAGCCGTCCTTCGCCATCGCATCGCCGAAGCGCCCGTCGGCGCCGACGAGCGCGGGAATCTCATCCGCGGGCAGCGTAGCCGGGCCGTCCGCGAGGACGAGATGCAGGCCGACCGCGAGCGACGGCAGCCGCCGCGCGCGCTCGATCGCATCCTGCGCGGCGCTCGCGCCGACCATCAGGCTCGCGGCGTTCAGCACGCCGTCGCGGTGCGCGCGCTCGACCGCCGCGTTGACGCGCGGGTGCAGCCCGAAGTCGTCCGCGGTGAAGATGAGCGCCCGCGCCGCCCGCTGCGTCGTCACGAATCAGGCCTCGTGCGCGCGCAGGAAACGGAAGAATTCGACGCCCTCGCGCAGGCGGCGCTTCATCATGTCCCAGCTCGTCAGCATCTCGCGGACGATTTCCCAGATCTTCGACGGACGGAAGTAGAACTGGCGATAGAACTGCTCGAGGTGGTGATAGATCTCGTCGCGCGACAGATGCGCGTAGCCGATCGCCGCGAGCTGCACGCCTTCCTTGCTCACCAGGTTGATGGTCTTGTTCTCTTCCATCCAGCCGTTTTCCACGGCCTGCTTGTAGAGCGTCGTGCCCGGATACGGCGCGGCGAGCGAGACCTGGATCGTGTGCGGATTGATTTCCTTCGCGTACTCGATCGTTTTCTTGATGGTTTCCTGCGTCTCGCCCGGCAGGCCGAGAATGAAGGTGCCGTGGATCTTGATGCCGAGCTTCTTGCAGTCCGCGCTGAAGCGGCGCGCGAAATCGGTGCGCACGCCCTTCTTGATGTTCACGAGGATCTGGTCGTCGCCGGATTCGAAGCCGACCAGCAGCAGGCGCAGGCCGTTTTCCTTCATGATCTTGAGCGACTTGTACGGCACGTTGGCCTTCGCGTTGCACGACCACGTCATGCCGAGCTTGCCCAGACCGATGGCGATGGCTTCGGCGCGCGGCAGGTCGTCGGTGAAGGTGTCGTCGTCGAACATCAGTTCCTTCACTTCCGGCATGTTGTCGCGGATCCACTTCGCTTCCGCGAGCACGTTCTCGACCGAGCGCGTGCGGTAGCGATGGCCGCTGACCGTCTGCGGCCACAGGCAGAACGTGCAGCGCGACTTGCAGCCGCGGCCCGTGTAGATCGATACGTACGGGTAGTTCAGGTAGCCGATGAAGTAGTTGTCGATCTTCAGGTCGCGCTTGTAGATGGGCGCGACGAACGGCAGTTCGTCCATGTTCTCGAGGATCGGACGCGCTTCGTTGTGCTCGATCGAGCCGTCCTTCGCGCGCCAGCTCAAGCCCTTGATCTCGGGGAACGGCTTGCCTTCGGCGATTTCCTTGCAGGTGTAGTCGAATTCCTCGCGGCACACGAAGTCGATTGCCTCGCTCGCCGTGAGCGAGTTGTGCGGATCGACCATCACCTTCGCGCCCACCATGCCGACCAGCATCGACGGCTTCATCTTCTTGAGATCCTGCGCGAACATCGCGTCGGTCGGGAACGACGGCGTGCTCGTGTGGATGATCACGAGGTCGTAGTCGTTCGCGATCTTCAGCGTCTCCTCGACCGACAGGCCGTCGGCCGGCGCATCGACGACGCGGCTGCCCGGCACGAGCGCGGCCGGCTGCGCGAGCCACGTCGGATACCAGAAGGAACGGATTTCGCGCTTCGCCTGGTAGCGGGAGCCCGCTCCGCCGTCGAAGCCGTCGTACGAAGGGGCCTGCAAGAACAGGGTTTTCATGAATGCTCCGGTAGCCTGCATAATTCGAGTTCGTTTCAAGAATCTAGTAAAAAAACCGCGGGCCGCCACACGGGCGCCCGCTCTCGGAATAGGTGTCGGACCGCGCCGCGCCGCTCAGCGGCCGTCGCCGCCCTCGACGGCCGTCGCGCGCTCGCCGCCGACGACCGTCATCCTGGCGCCGCGCCACACGACCTGCGTGCCGAATGCCGCGACGAGCCACTCGAACGCGAGCAGCGTGTCGCGCACCGCGACGAGCGGCAGATCGCGCCAGAACGCGCGCCAGCCGTCCTCGCCGCGTGCATGCAGCACGAGCCGCCCGAACGCGCCCGCAGCGGCGGCCGCACCCGCCAGCGTGCCGGCGAACGTGCCGTCGAGCCGCAGCGCGAGCCCCGCGCCGATCGCGAGCCACGGCACGGTGAACGTGATGAACAGAAACGCGAAACCGGCCGGGTTCAGCGACCGGATCGTGCGCAGCCAGCGCGTCTCGCGGTGCCAGAGCGGCCCGAACGACGCTTCGATCACGTCGGTCGCGACCTCGACCTCGGACAGCACCGTGCGCCGGCCGAGCCGGCGCGGCAGCTCGGCGAGCCAGAAATCGTCGGCCAGCTCGTCCTTCAGCGCCTTGAAGCCGCCGATCCGGTCGAGCGTATCGCGCGTGAGCGCAAGCGTCGCGCCGAAGCCGAAGCGGCTCGAGCGGCCGAGGTGCGTGATCCGCACGGACGGCGCGAACCATGCGTCGACGAACTGTGCGCCGATGCGCGTCCAGAACCCGCCGACACTGCGCGCATGATACAGGCACGTGACGACACCGACCGACGTATCCGCGAGCGGCGCGGTCACGCGCTCGAGATAGTCGGGCTTCACCGCGATGTCGCTGTCGGCGATCACGATCCGCCCGTACTTCGCGCGGTCGGCCAGGTTGATCAGGTTGCTGACCTTCAGGTTCTTGCCATAGACCCGCGCGTCGATCACGAGCGTGATGTCGCATTCGGGGTAGTCCGCGCGCAGCCGCTCGACGACCGCGACCGCCGGATCGGCTGCCGACGCGACGCCGAACAGCACCTCATAACGCGGGTGACGCTGCTCGCAGAAGGTCGCAAGGTTCTCGTACAGGTGCGGTTCCGCGCCGCACAGAGGCTTGAGCACGCTGACGGGCTCGAAACCGTCGCGCGCGGCTGTGCGCGGCGTGCTCGGACGCGGCGCGAACGCGGCGACGAGCGCATAGCCGGCCGCAGCCAGCGTGAACGCGATCAGCAGCCAGTCGATGAGCGTTGCAGCAGGCGTCATGCGAGGCACCCTCCGGCGGCAACGCCGCGGCGGGCATCGATGGTGCGTGTACTGGATGTTCCGATTGGGACGAACGCGGGCACGACCCGACTCCTTGTTCCGGCAGCGTCTGAAGAATTGGGGGGATTCATACCCGAAAGCGGCCATGCCCCCTCTCGCGAGGCACTCCCCGCGCGACGCCCGGGCGGGACGCAGGAAGATCGAACGGTAATCGTCAGTCAGAAAAACATGGACCAAGCGCCGGATTTTAGCAGTCACCGGCATCGAGCGCTTGGCGACCCAGGCAACGGACTGGTGCAGAATCGGCAAAATCCCGTAAAGGAGAACCATTCCGGCACAGCCTCGTTCACACTAGCGTAAGCGCTTTGCAGGCGTATTGCAGCCTTCGTGAAGAGGCCTTTCGTGCATTTTTGTGTCTGAGTGCGATATCGCACCCAATCGCCGTAAAAATCCGTAATTTACCGACCATTACAGCGATTCATGCAACAATCGAAAATGCCGCTTACGCACCCCTGACGGCATCAGGGGTTTCCGCGCGCCGCCAGCACGTTCCGGAGCCCTTTGGCAAAATCGTCCGATCTGTTGCGTCTGCGCATCACCGCGCAGCCCCGTTCGAAGGCCATCCGATGACCCTGTTTTCCGTACTCGATCTTGCTCCCATTCCGGCCGGCGCCGACGTCGCGCAGGCCTTTCGCAACACCCTCGATCTCGCGCAGCACGCCGAGCGCTGGGGCTTCCACCGCTACTGGCTCGCGGAGCACCACAACATGCCCGGCATCGCGAGCGCCGCGACCGCCGTCGTGATCGGCCACGTCGCCGGCGGCACGAAGACGATCCGCGTCGGCTCCGGCGGCATCATGCTGCCGAACCATGCGCCGCTCGTGATCGCCGAGCAGTTCGGCACGCTCGCGTCGCTGTACCCGGGCCGGATCGACCTCGGGCTCGGCCGCGCGCCGGGCACCGACCAGACCACGTCTCGCGCGCTGCGCCGCGACCTGATCGGCAGCGCCGACGCGTTCCCCGACGACGTCGCCGAGCTGCTCCGCTACTTCGCTGAGCCGGCGCCCGGCCAGCGCGTGCGCGCGGTGCCCGGCGCCGGGCTCGACGTGCCGGTCTGGCTGCTCGGCTCGAGCCTGTTCAGCGCGCAGCTCGCCGCGATGCTCGGCCTGCCGTTCGCGTTCGCGTCGCATTTCGCGCCCGACTACCTGATGCGCGCGCTGGAGCTCTATCGCGCGCAGTATCGGCCGTCGGCCGCGTGGCCGAAACCGTATGCAATGGTGGGCGTGAACGTGTTCGCGGCGGACACCGACGACGAAGCGCGGCGCCTGTTCACGTCGCTGCAGCAGCAGTTCATCAACCTGCGGCGCGGCACGCCGGGCAAGCTGCCGCCGCCCGTCGACGTACTCGAGGCGAACGAGCTCGAGCTCGCGAATGTCGCGCATGCGCTGTCGTTCGCTGCGGTCGGTTCGCGCGATACCGTGCGCGACCGGCTGCGCGACCGGATCGCGCAGACCGGCGCGGACGAGCTGATCATTACCGCGCAGATCCATGACCACTCGGCGCGGCTGCGCTCGTTCGAGCTCGCCGCACAGATCCGCGACGAACTCGCGAGCGAAGCGCGCTGAGTTGCCGGGCCGACGGCGGCCGCACGCGGCCCGTCGTCACTGCGGGTGCACCTGCTCGAGTCCGTCGAGCAGCGCCTTGTGGAACGTGTCCGGATCCTGGAGCTGCGGCGCATGGCCGAGCGCCGGGAACTCGACGAGCTGCGCGCCGGGAATCGCCACCTGCGTGCGCTTCGCGAGCTCGGGATAGTGGCCGAGCTTCGCGTGGACGTCCGGCGGCGATACGTCCTTGCCGATCGCGGTCGTGTCCTTGTCGCCGATCATCAGCAGCGTCGGCACGCGGATCGCGCCGAGCTCGTAGACGACGGGCTGCGTGAGGATCATGTCGTAGATCAGCGCGGAATTCCACGCGACCGCGTCCCGCCCTGGCCCGCGATACATCCCGGCGAGCATCTGCACCCAGCGCTCGTACGCCGGCGACCACTTGCCCGCGTAGTACGTCGCCTGCTCGTAGCGGCGGATGCCGTCGGCCGTCGTCTTCAGCTCGCGCGCATACCAGTAGTCGACCGACAGCGGCGGCACGCCGAGCGCCTTCCAGTCCTCCAGACCGATCGGGTCGACCAGCACGAGCTGGTCGGTCGCCTTCGGGTACATCAGCGCATAGCGGATTGCGAGCATGCCGCCCGTCGAATGGCCGACGAGCGTCGCGGACTTCACGCCGAGCGATTCGAGCAGCGCATGCGTGTTGTGCGCGAGCTGCTGGAAGCTGTACTGATAGCGCTCGGGCTTCGACGACTTGCAGAAGCCGATCTGGTCCGGTGCGATCACGCGGTAGCCGGCATGGCTCAGCACCTCGATCGATTCTTCCCACGTCGCCGCGCAGAAGTTCTTCCCGTGCAGCAGCACGACGGTGCGGCCATTCGGATGCGCGGGCTGCACGTCCATGTACATCATCTCGAGCGTCTCGCGCTGCGATATGAACGCGTAGCGATGCACGGGCTCCGGATAAGTGAACCCCTCCAGCCGCGGGCCGTACGCGGGCCCGTCGTTGCTGCCGGGCGCGGGCGTCGCGACGGACGCGGCAGACGCCGCGCAGGCGGCGAAGCACGCGCCGAGCACGGCGGCACGCGACGCAAACAACATCTTGCAAATCGAAACCATGGCGGACACGATGAGTGAAAACGCAAGCGGACAGCGCCGCGCCCCGCGATTCTACGCGGTCGCGCTGACGGCGGCGCGCAACACTCCGTTGCCGCGCGACTTTCTCGCATGCGGGGAACTCGGGTATCGTGTGACGTGACCCTGAACCGCATGCAGGCGAATTCCCATGAAAAACGTCCTCAGCATTCAGTCTCACGTGATCTACGGCCACGCAGGCAACAGCGCGGCCGTGTTCCCGATGCAGCGCCTCGGCGTCAACGTCTGGCCGCTCAACACCGTCCAACTGTCGAACCACATGCAGTACGGCCACTGGGCCGGCAGTGCGATCGACGCCCCGAAGATGGAGCAGCTCGTCGACGGCATCGCCGCGATCGGCGCGCTCAAGCGCTGCGACGCGGTGCTCTCCGGCTTCCTCGGCTCCCCCGCGCAGGCGCGCGCGACGGTCGAGATCGTGCGGTCGGTGAAGGCGATGAATCCGAACGCATGGTACTTCTGCGATCCGGCGATGGGCCAGACGGGCGGCATCCGTCCCGAACCGGGCGTCGAGGAGTTCATCGTCCACGAGATGCCCGCGCTCGCGGACGGCATGGCGCCGAATCACACCGAACTCCAGAAGCTCGCCGGACGGCGCATCGAGACCGTCGCCGAAGCGGTCGAGGCGTGCCGCGCGCTGATCCGCCGCGGCCCGCAGGTCGTTCTCGTCAAGCACCTGCACGACCGCAACAGTCCGGCCGACCGCTTCAACATGCTGGCCGTCACCGATACCGAGGCATGGATCGGCCAGCGTCCGCTGTACGCGTTTCCGCGCCATCCGGTCGGCGTCGGCGACCTGACGAGCGCGATCTTCGTCGCGCGGCGGCTGCGCGGCGACTCGGTGCGCGCGGCATTCGAGCACACGCTCGCGGCCGTGCACGCGGTCGTCAAGGCCACCTACGACGCGCGCCGCTACGAGCTCGAACTCATCGCCGCGCAGGACGAGATCGCCAGCCCGAGCGAGTGGTTCGGCGCGTGGGTCACGGACGTCTGACGGCCTGGGCCGCGTGACGACGCCCGACGCACATTGCCCAACGTACATCGTCGCGCGCCGGGGCCGGCCGTTACGGCCGTCATCGCCGTCATGGCCGGTTCGCACGCGTACCCGCGGCGCTGCCCTGCCCGTCCGCGCAAACGTTTCCGTTCTTCACAGGAATGACACCGTTTCGCCGCTATGCTCGCGGCGGCACGGCCCGGGGGCGTCCGCCTGTCGCGTCCCGGGGCCGACCCACCTGCATCACTTCCCGCCTTCCGGCGCCCTACCTTTCCGCACGATACCGACCATGACCCGATCGAACCGTCGTGACTTCCTGCGTCTTGCCGCCGGCACCGCCGGCGCGGCCGCGCTGAACCTGTTCCCGCCCGTGATCCGCGAAGCGCTCGCGATTCCCGCGAACCGCCGCACCGGCACGATCCGCGACATCGAACACATCGTGATCCTGATGCAGGAGAACCGCTCGTTCGACCACTACTTCGGGACGCTGCGCGGCGTGCGCGGCTTTGGCGACCCGCGCGCGCTGCGCCTTCTGAACGGCAAGTCGGTGTTCCACCAGCCGGTCGGCCCGGCCGATCTGCTGCCGTTCCATCCGGGCGCGGACAAGCTCGGCATGCAGTTCCTGCAGGACCTGCCGCACGGCTGGCAGGACATGCACGCCGCATGGAACAAGGGCCGCTACGACCAGTGGGTGCCGAACAAGGGCACGACGACGATGGCGTACCTGAAGCGCGACGACATCCCGTTCCATTACCAGCTCGCCGACGCGTTCACGATCTGCGACGCGTATCACTGCGCGATCCCGAGCTCGACCGACCCGAACCGCTACTACATGTGGACGGGCTACGTCGGCAACGACGGCACGGGCGGCGGCCCCGTGCTCGGCAACGAGGAGGCGGGCTACGGCTGGACCACGTATCCGGAAGTGCTGGAAAACGCCGGCGTGTCGTGGAAGATCTACCAGGACATCGGCACCGGCCTGAACGCCGCCGGCTCGTGGGGCTGGACGCAAAACCCGTACATCGGCAACTACGGCGACAACTCGCTGCTCTACTTCAACCAGTACCGCAACGCGGTGCCCGGCATGCCGCTGTACGACAAGGCGCGCACCGGCACCAACATCAGCGCGGGCGGCACGCTGTTCGACGTCCTGCAGCAGGACGTGACGAACGGCACGCTGCCGCAGGTGTCGTGGATCTGCGCGCCGGAAGCGTATTCGGAGCATCCGAACTGGCCGGCCAACTACGGCGCGTGGTACATCGAGCAAGTGCTGAAGGTGCTCGTGTCGAACCCGGACGTGTGGAGCAAGACCGCGCTCTTCATCACCTACGACGAGAACGACGGCTTCTTCGATCACGTGCCGCCGCCGTTCGCGCCGCAATCGCGCGACAACGGGCTGTCGACGGTCGCGACCACGAACGAAGTGTTTGCCGGCGATGCGTCCCACATGGCCGGCCCGTACGGTCTCGGGCCGCGCGTGCCGATGCTCGTCGTGTCGCCGTGGACGAAGGGCGGCTGGGTCTGTTCGCAGACGTTCGATCACACGTCGCTGCTGCAATTCATCGAGGCGCGCTTCGGCTCGCAGTACGCGGTCGCTGCGGCGAACGTGTCGCCGTGGCGCCGTACGGTGTGCGGCAACCTGACGTCCGCGTTCGACTTCTCGACGCCCGACGCAAGCTGGCCGCAGCTCCCGGACACGAGCGGCTACGCGCCGCCCGACCGCAACCGCCATCCCGACTACGTCCCGATCCCGCCGGTCGTCCAGCATCTGCCGAAGCAGGAGCGCGGCCTGCGTCCCGCGCGTGCGTTGCCGTACGAACTGTTCGTGCACGGGCGGATCGACAACGCGAGCGGCCAGTTCCGGCTGACCTTCGCGAACACCGGCGCCGCGGGCGCGGCGTTCCAGGTCCAGGCGCGCAACCGCGTCGACGGCCCGTGGACCTATACGGTCGACGCCGGCAAGCGGCTTTCCGACGCGTGGAGCCCCGCGCCGTCGCTCGGCCTGTACGACCTCGACGTGTACGGCCCGAACGGCTTCTACTGCCACTTCCGCAGCCCCGCCGCGTCGGCGGTCGGGCCCGTGAGCGTCAACCCCGAGGTGCTCTACGGCTACGACGTCGCGAACGGCAACATCACGCTGCGCCTGATGAACCGCGGCCACCGGGCGGTGCGGCTCAAGGTGACGAGCGCATACGGCCACGCCCATGCGCGCGAGTTCGACCTCGAGCCGGGTACGCACGTCGACGACTACTGGGACCTGCGCGGCAGCCACGGCTGGTACGATCTGACCGTCAGCGACGGCAAGCCGCTCGGCTTCCAGCGCCGCTTCGCCGGCCACGTCGAGACGGGTCGCCCGAGCACGAGCGACCCGCTGATCCGGACCGAGTCGGCATCCGAATCCGACGCCGCGTCCGAGTAACGCCATCGCCACGCGCCGGCCGTTCGACACGGCCGGCGCTCCGCCGCTGCGGGCGTGGTGCCAGCCTCCGTCGCGCCCGCCTCTCCGCGTTCCCGCACGGGAAATCCCTCATCGCCGCTCAGCCTTGTCGCGCGGACGCTGTGCGCAAATTCGCATCTTTCGTGCGCCGAATCGACAAGACTCGCCCAATTTGGCCCCCTATAACTCGTCGTCAGACGCTCGGGCCCGCCGTCGGCAGGGCTTGCAGAAGCGTCGCACGCGCGCGCCCATGCGTGCGTTTTCGTGTCTCGCCGCCCAAGGAACGAACATGAAATTCCGCCATTCGCTGCTGTCCCTATCGCTTGCCTCCGCTCTTGCCGTCATCGCGCATCAAGCCGCTGCCGCGGACGATGCGGTCAAGGTCGGCTTTGCCGCCCCGCTCACCGGCGTCAACGCCGGCTACGGCAAGGATCTGCAGGACGGCGTCCAGCTCGCGCTCGACGACGCCGCCGCGCAGAAGGTGCAGATCGCCGGCAAGCCGGCGCACTTCGATCTCGTCGTGCAGGACGACCAGGCCGACCCGCGGATCGGCGTGCAGGCCGCGCAAAGCCTCGTCGACCAGAACGTGTCGGTGGTCGTCGGCCACTTCAACTCCGGCACGACGATTCCGGCGTCGGTCGTCTACGACAAGGCCGGCATCCCCGTCATCGATCCGGCCGCGACCAACTCGACGCTGACGTCGCGCGGGCTCGCGAACATGTTCATGGTGATCGCGACCGACGGCCAGAACGCCGGCAATGCGGGCAAGTACGCGGTCGACGTGACGAAGGCGAAGCGCATCGCGATCATCGACGACCGCACCGCGTTCGGCCAGGGCGAGGCCGACGAATTCGAGAAGGCCGTGAAGGCCGCCGGCGGCTCGATCGTCGCGCGCGAGTTCACGAGCAACCAGGCGGTCGATTTCCGCGCGCAGATCACGAGCCTGAAAGGCAAGAATCCCGACCTGATCTTCTTCGGCGGGCTCGACTCGCTCGCCGCGAACTTCATCAAGCAGATGCGCCAGCTCGGGCTGAACGCGCAATTCGTCGGCGGCGGCGGCGTGAAGGACAACGAGTTCATCAAGATTGCCGGTCCCGCCGCCGAAGGCGCGATGGCATGGGAATACGGCCGACCGCTCGACGAGCTGCCGCAGGGGAAGGATTTCGAGCAGCGCTTCAAGAAGCGCTTCGGCGTCGACGTGCTGTCGTACGCGCAGTTCGGCTACGACGCGACCTGGGCCGCGATCAAGGCGATGCAGGCAGCCGGCTCGACCGATCCGAAGGTCTATCGCCCGGCGCTGAAGAAGGTCGATTTCGAAGGCGTCACCGGCCGCATCTCGTTCGCGAACGACGGCTCGCTGAAGAGCGGCATGTCGACGCTGTACCAGGTGAAGGGCGGGACGTGGAAGACGATCGTATCGAAGGGCGGTTAAATTGTACGACGACTGACGTTAAGAGCAACCGTCCCCCAGTTGCTCCGAAGGCGGCCCGCCCTGCCGAACCCGGGCCGCCCGCCCACCCTCACTCGGCGTGCACGTCGCGCTCGGCCTCGGCGGCCTCGTGCGCGCGGCGCAGCCGCTCGCGGCTGTTGGTCAGGTGCGTGCGCATCGCGGCGCGCGCGGCCTCCGGGTCGTGACGCGCGATCGCCTCGTAGATGTCCTCGTGCTCGTGGTTCAGCCGCCCGACGTAGCGCTCGAGGTCGTCGCCCGCGAAGCGCGCGGAGTTCACCCGCGTGCGCGGGATGATCGACGCACCAAGCTGCGTCATGATGTCGACGAAGTACCGGTTGCCGGTCGATTGCGCAATCTGCAGGTGAAACTGGTAGTCGAGCTGCGCGGTATCGCGGCCGCCACCCGATCCCGACGCAATCGCGTCGAGCGCGCGCCGCAGCGCAGCGAGATCCGCATCGTTCGCGCGCTGCGCGGCAAGGCTCGCGCACTCGCTTTCGAGACTGATGCGCAGCTCGAGCACCGCGAGCACGTCGCGCAGCGTCGTGATCGTCGCGGGATCGATGCCGAGCGCCTGGCGGCGCGACGGCTCGAGCACGAAGCTGCCGATGCCGTGGCGCGTCTCGATGAGGCCGCTCGCCTGCATCCGCGAGATCGCTTCGCGCACGACCGTGCGGCTCACGCCCTGCGTGGCCATCACTTCGGTTTCGGTCGGCAGCTTGTCGCCGGGGCGCAGCGTGCCGCCCTCGATCTGCGCGGTCAGCGCGTCGACGACATCTTGTGCGAGGCTGCGCGCGCGACGGCGCGGCGCAGCAGGGAGCGTAGGCACGGACATGGTGGCCGGTTCCTTATTGAATAATCGTGTCGGTAAGCCGAGGGTTTACGCGGGGTTTGAGCGAAAGGCGATGATTCATTATACTGCGTCACAAGTCATCCGACGACTGATGATCGCTGCATTCGTCTCCTGGCATCGAGCCTTTCATCCCGCTATCGTGGATTCATTGCGTCGTGCGGCGACCGTAGACGATCCGCGCACGTCGGTTGTCGAATGATCGCACCTCCTGCCGCGCGGGGCAAAGCTTTTGCCGCGCCCGGCACCCGTCACCCTTTTGTCATCGCCGCCCGCCCATGAACGACGCCACTACCCCGCCCCTTCACGACACGCCGCGCATCGTCGACCTGCAAGCGATTCCGGTTGCCGGTCACGACAGCATGCTGCTCAACCTGAGCGGCGCACACGGTCCGTTCTTCACCCGCAACCTCGTGATCCTGAAGGACAGCGCGGGCCGGACCGGGGTCGGCGAAGTGCCGGGCGGCGAGAGCATCCGCCGCACGCTCGACGACGCGCGCGCACTCGTCGTCGGCCAGCCGGTCGGCAATTACCATGCGGTGCTGAACGACGTGCGCCGCCGCTTCGCGGACCGCGACGCGGGCGGCCGCGGCCTGCAGACCTTCGACCTGCGCACGACGATCCATGCGGTCACCGCGCTCGAGGCCGCCCTGCTCGACCTGCTCGGCCAGCACCTCGGCGTGCCCGTCGCCGCGCTGCTCGGTGAAGGACAGCAGCGCGAGCGCGTCGAGATGCTCGGCTACCTGTTCTACGTCGGCGACCGGACCCGGACCGCGCTGCCCTACCGCGACAGCAGCGGCGCGACCGACGAATGGACGCGCGTGCGCAACGAGCCTGCGCTGACGCCGGAAACGGTCGTGCGCCTCGCCGAGGCCGCGCACGCGCGCTACGGTTTCAACGACTTCAAGCTGAAGGGCGGCGTGTTCGAAGGCGCGCGCGAGATCGAGGCCGTGACGGCGCTCGCCGAGCGCTTCCCCGACGCGCGCGTGACGCTTGACCCGAACGGCGCCTGGTCGCTGGACGAAGCGGTGCGGCTGTGCCGCGACCTCCATCACGTGCTGGCTTATGCGGAAGACCCGTGCGGCGCGGAAAACGGCTACTCGGGCCGCGAAGTGATGGCGGAATTTCGCCGTGCGACCGGGCTGCCGACCGCGACCAACATGATCGCGACCGACTGGCGACAGATGGGCCACGCGGTGCAGCTGCATGCGGTCGACATTCCGCTCGCCGATCCGCACTTCTGGACGATGCAGGGTTCGGTGCGCGTCGCGCAGATGTGCCGCGACTGGGACCTGACCTGGGGCTCGCACTCGAACAACCACTTCGACGTGTCGCTCGCGATGTTCACGCACGTCGCGGCGGCCGCGCCGGGCAAGGTCACGGCGATCGACACGCACTGGATCTGGCAGGACGGCGAGTGCCTCACGCGCGAGCCGCTGAAGATCGAGAACGGGCTCGTGGACGTGCCGAAGCGGCCGGGGCTCGGCATCGAGCTCGACATGGACGCGGTTGCGGCAGCGCACGAGCTGTACAAGCAGCACGGTCTCGGCGCACGCGACGATGCGGCGGCGATGCAGTATCTGATCCCGGGGTGGACGTTCAACAACAAGCGCCCGTGCCTCGTGCGCTGAGCGAAGTTCGGGCCGGGCGGTGGGATGTTGCTGCCGCCCTGCCCGGCCGGGCCTGGCCGGCCGCCCCTACCCGGCCAGGCCTAGCCGGCCGCACCTACCCGGCCGGGCCTAGCCGGCCGCACCTACCCGGCCAGGCCTAGCCGGCCGCCCCAATCCCCCGCGCCATCCCCGATGCCGCGAACACGATCACGATGACGAGCAGCGCCTGCCAATGGCCGATGCGGATGTACGTGCGGGCACGGCCCAGATCCGGCATCTGCTGCTGACGCGCAGCGGCGCGCCAGTGGATCAGCCCGAGCATCGGCACGACCTCGAGCAACAGGATCAGTACGAGCGCGGTCATCTTGAGATGGAAGAGCGGCTCGTGCAGGTAATACGCACTGCCCTTCTCGAACCCGCCGAACGCGCGCGCGAGCCCGGTCGCGATCAGCACGAGCGCCGACAGCCCCCAGGCGGCATCGGCCTTGAACACCCCGGGCAGATCGGCGGCCTGCGCCGTTGCGACGACCCGGCGCAACGCGCGATTGCGCGAGGCGACCGCGGCAAACGCGACGCCGAACGCGCTCAGATGAATGGCAGCCAGCAACCAGCGGACGATCATTGCGCCTCCTCTCCTCTATTGCGCTCCGGTATCGCCCGCGCCCGACGCGCCGGCGGGTTCAGACGATCTGCTTGAGCGCCGCGTCGAGCGCGAGCGCGGCGACGCGGTCGCCGTCGGTCGCGAGCGGTGCGCGCATCACGATCTGCCGGTTATGGCCGACGGCCGCCGGCGAATCCCACAACAACTCGACCTTGGGCCGCTTGAACCAGCCCGCGCGGCGCGGCGGCGTGCCCTGCGGTTGACCGCCTTGCGGAGGATCGGCCGCCGCAGCCGCGGCGCCGCCGGGCCAGCGCACCGACAACTCGCGCGCGTCGTACTGGCCGACCTTGCGGCTTTCCATCCAGACGATCGTGGTGCGCGTGACGGTATCGACGGAGATCGCGTAGCGGCCGACCGCAAAGCGCCGCGCGGCGACGTTGGTACGCCACAGCGGCCGGGGCCGGCAGATCCAGACGACGGCCGCGTACAGCGCCGGCGCGGCGACGAGCCAGCCGTTGGTCGCCGTCACCGCGTGCAGCGCGTGACGCCAGCCGGCCGCCAGCCCGTAGGCGCCAATCGACCAGACCGCGAACAGGAAACCGATCAGTGCAAAGAAGCGCAGCGCCTGGCGCAGCCATTGCGGCAGCGGATGGAACGGACGCTCGGCGCGCGCGACCGCGCCCGGCAACGCGAGCAGCAGGAACATCAGCACGAGGTAGACGAATGCCCACGGCGACGACGCCATGGCCGACAGCGACGCGCGATAGCCCATCTCCGACATCGAGAACAGCCACCGGGCGAGCAGCACGAGACCGATCGCGCGCAACGCGAAGATCACGCCGGCGCCGGGGGCCGGGGCTGCGCGCGTGGATTTCGTTCTCGCCAAGACTGCTCTCCTCTCGATGATCTGCAGGGCCGGATTTCACGGCACGGCCATTATAGGGACATTACCGTCTGGACAGACGAACGGCTGGCGTGATGCGCGCGGTTCGGTCCGTTCCTGGCCGCCGGGCGCGGCGAGAATACAACAGATTGGCGCTGCGGATGTGACAACGCCCCGCCGGATGACCCGGACGGGGCGTCAGTGCGAACCAGCCGGTGCGTTGCGCCGGCCCGGCGTTCAGCCTGCGTTGACTTCGCGCAGCACCGTGCGGCGCTTCTGGCGCAGCAGTTCTTCGTAGCCCTTCACGTAGTTGCGCGCCATCACCTTCGACGAGAAGCGCGCTTCGAACGCGGCGCGGACCTGCTCGCGCGGCAGCGTGTGCAGGCGCTTGACGGCCGCGACGGCCGAGATCTCGTCCTCGACGACGAAGCCCGACACGCCGTTGTCGATGACTTCCGGCACCGAACCGCGCTTGAACGCGATCACCGGCGTGCCACAGGCCATCGCCTCGATCATCACGAGGCCGAACGGCTCCGGCCAGTCGATCGGGAACAGCAGCGCATGCGCGTTGCCGAGGAATTCGGTCTTCTCGGATTCGCTGATCTCGCCGATGTACTCGACGTGCGGCAGCGAGAACAGCGGCTTGATCTTCTCTTCGTAGTACGCGCGGTCGGCCTTGTCGAGCTTCGCGGCGATCTTGATCGGCATGCCGGCCTGCTCGGCGATGCGGATCGCCGTGTCGACGCGCTTCTCCGGCGAGATGCGGCCGAGGAACGCGAGGTAGCTCGGCTTCACGTCCGGGATCGGCGTCAGCAGGTTTTCCGGCAGGCCGTGGTAAGTCGTCTGCAGCCAGTTCGCCTGCTGCAGCGGGATGCGCTGGTTGTCGGAGATCGACACGACCGGCACGTCGCTGAACGTATTGAAGATCGGCTGCAGTTCCGGTAGGTCGAGGCGGCCGTGCAGCGTCGTCAGATGCGGCACCGGCTGGCGCGAGAACAGCGGGAACGGATAGTAGTCGATGTGGAAGTGCAGCACGTCGAACTCGTCCGCGCGGCGGCGCACCTGCTCGAGCAGCAGCATGTGCGGGGCCATCACGTCGCGGATCGTCGGGTCGAGGCGCAGCGCCTGCGGCCAGACGGCTTCGAGCTTCGCCGACGTTTGCGAATCGCCGCTCGCGAAGAGCGTGACGTCATGCCCCATCTCGACGAGTGCTTCGGTCAGGTAGGACACCACCCGTTCGGTACCACCGTACAGCTTCGGGGGAACCGCTTCGTGCAACGGAGCGATTTGGGCGATTCGCATGCGTAACTCCTAAAAAATCGGCAATAAACCAGGCGTTGGGTCGGCAGCCTGCCGGCGGTCCCGGCGGGATGCATGTCATCCTAAAAATCGGACGAATCGGCCTGCTGGCGGCGTCGAACCCGCGCTGCACAAGGAGCGTCGGCGACGTGACAGGCTTAGAACGTTTGAAACGAAGACCCGTTGACAGGGGTTCGTAAAAAGTCCAAGACCCGAACCCGGAGCCGATTATCTGGGGTTAATCCCGAGCCGGCGCACAACATTTCAAACTCTTTACTTTGTTACAAAGCGGCAACACTTTGCAACCCGCGGACTTGGGTGTCCGTTCTAGAGTGGAAGGCCTTTTTCGGCATTCCTCACCGCATTCCGCATGATCGGGCACCGAAATACGGTGCATCACGCGCGGCACGGGAAGCCGGATTTTATCTCAAAATTGATCGCGCGCCCTCTGCCGACGGCAAGATTCGCGCGGCGCGATGCCGGGCCTTGTTTACAATGCCGGATTACATCCGGGCGAAGGCCGGCATGCGAGCCGGCCGCGACGCTCAACCATCGAATCACCGCACGCACATTTTGGAAGCTCTCACCCCTGCCCAGCGCAACGCCTACAACGCGAAGCTGTCGAGCTACGCGCACCGGCCGCTCGCGTTCCTGTTCCGCTACATCCGCCTTCATCCGGTCGCGCATCTCGTCGTGCTCGTCAGCGTGCTGGCCGCCGTCGGCTGCGCACTCGGCTCGCAATACGCGATCAAGCACCTGATCGACGTGCTCGCGACCGGCCGCCACCACCCCGGTCCGCTGTGGAGCGCGTTCGCGCTGCTCGTCGGCCTGATCGCCGCCGACAACCTGCTGTGGCGCGTCGGCGGCTGGTTTGCCGCGCATACGTTCGTCGCGGTCACGGGCGACCTGCGGCGCGACCTGTTCCAGTACCTGATCGGCCACTCGCCGACGTACTACGCGGAAAAGCAGCCCGGCACGCTCGCGAGCCGCATCACCGCGACGTCGAACGCCGTCTACACGTCGGAGAACACGATGGCGTGGAACGTGCTGCCGCCGTGCATCGCGGTGATGGGCGCGATCCTGATGATCATCGTCGTCAACCCGCTGATGGCGGCCGGCCTGCTCGGCTGCTCGGCGGTGCTCTCCGTCGTGCTGTTCAAGCTCGCCGGACGCGGCTCCGCGCGCCATCACACGTTCGCGGCGAAGGCCGCGGCGGTCGACGGCGAGCTCGTCGACGTGATCGGCAACATGGGCCTCGTGCGCGCGTTCGGCATGACGCTGCGCGAGCAGAAGCGCTTCGGCGCAACCGTCAAGGCCGAGATGGATGCGCGCCAGCAAAGCCTGCTCTACCTCGAAAAGCTGCGGCTGCTGCACGCGGTGATCACCGCGATGCTGTCCGCCGGCCTGCTCGGCTGGGCGCTGTGGCTGTGGGACCAGGGCCGCGCGACGTCGGGCGACATCGTGCTCGTCAGCTCGCTCGGCTTCACGATCCTGCACGGCACGCGCGATCTCGCGGTTGCGCTCGTCGACGTCACGCAGCACATCGCGCGCCTGTCCGAAGCCGTGAAGACCCTGCTCGAGCCACACGGGATGCCGGACCGCTCCGACGCGGTGCCGCTCGCCGCGCACGGCGGGCGCGTCGACTTCGAACGCGTGACGTTCGCGTATCCGCATCGCCGCCCGATCCTCGACCATTTCGACCTCCATATCGAACCGGGCCAGCGCGTCGGCCTGATCGGCAAGTCCGGCGCCGGCAAGTCGACCGTGCTCGCGCTGCTGCAACGCTTCTACGACACGCAGGACGGCGTCGTGCAGGTCGACGGCCAGGATGTGAAGTCGATCACGCAGGACAGCCTGCGCCACGCGATCGCGCTCGTGCCGCAGGACATCTCGCTGCTGCACCGGACGATCTACGACAACATCGCGTACGGCCGCCCCGAAGCGACGCGGGAGGAAGTGCTCGCCGCGGCGCGCGACGCGCGCTGCGCGGAATTCATCGAGGCGATGCCCGAAGGCTACGACACGATCGTCGGCGACCGCGGCGTCAAGCTGTCGGGCGGCCAGCGCCAGCGCATCGCGATCGCGCGCGCGATCCTGAAGAACGCGCCGATCCTGCTGCTCGACGAAGCGACGTCCGCGCTCGACAGCGCGTCCGAGGAAGCGATCCAGAGCGCGCTCGACCGGCTGATGGTCGGCCGCACGGTGATCGCGATCGCGCACCGCCTGTCGACGCTGCGCAACTTCGACCGGATCATCGTGATGAGCAGCGGCAAGGTGATCGACGACGGCAGCCCCGACGTGCTGCGCAATCGCCCGGGCCTGTACCGCGACCTGCTCGCGAAGCAGCACGGCCGCCATCATGCGGCGGCGCCCGACGGCGGCGGCGCGCCGACCGGCGAACGCGCGGCCTGACGCGCGTTCGCGCCAAAAACAAAGCCGCAGTGCATTGCGCACTGCGGTTTTTTTTCATTCCCGCCGGACCTCCCGAAGGACCGGAAACCAGAACGATCGCCAGGCCGATAACCGGCGCATCGGCCGGCGGCTCACGCGCGCTGCAGGTCGCGCAGGAAGTTGTCGCGCCACACCGACACGTTGTTCTCGCGCAGCTGCGCGATCATGTCCGCATAGCGCGCGCGCCGTTCGGCGACCGGCATCGACAGTGCTCGCGACAGCGCTTCGGCCATGCCGGCGATGTCGATCGGATTGACGATCAGCGCACCCGTCAGCTCGCGCGCGGCGCCGGCGAAACGCGACAGCACCAGCACGCCGGGATCGTCCGGATTCTGCGCGGACACGTATTCCTTCGCGACGAGGTTCATCCCGTCGCGCAGCGGCGTCACGTAGCCGACGCGCGCGAGCCGGTACAGCGCGGCGAGCACCTGGCGATCGTACTGGCGATGGATATAGAGGATCGGCGCCCAGTCGAGCTCCGCGTAACGCCCGTTAATGCGGCCCGACTCCCCTTCGAGCTGCAGCCGGATGTCCTGGTACGCGCGCAGCTCCGCGCGGGTCGACGGCGCGATCTGCAGGAACGACACGCGGTTGCGATGCGACGGCTCGTGCTCGAGCAGCTTCTCGAACGCGCGGAAGCGCTCGACGAGCCCTTTCGAGTAATCGAGCCGGTCGACGCTCATGATCAGCTGGCGGCTGCGCAGCGACGCGGCGAGCGTGCGCACGGCCTTGCCGTGCTCGCCTGCCTGCGCGAGCGACGCGATCTCGTCCGGATGCACGCCGATCGGATACGCGCCGGCCTGCAGCGTCTGGCCAAACGCACGCACGGTCACCGTGCGCGCGTTGCGCTCGACCGTGCCGTCCGCTTCCGATTCGATGTAGTCGCAGAACGCGCGCAGGTCCGGCTCGGTCTGGAAGCCGAGCAGGTCGAACGCGGACAGCGACTCGACGAGCTCGCGGTGCGGCGGCACGTTGACGAGCACCTGTGCGGCCGGAAACGGAATGTGCAGGAAAAAGCCGATGCGGTTCTTCACGCCGGCCGCCCGCAGCGCGCGGGCGAACGGGATCAGGTGGTAGTCGTGCACCCAGATCACGTCGTCGTCCTGCAGGAGCGGCACGAGCTGCTGCGCGAGCCACACGTTCACGCGCGCGTAGCCTTCGAACTCGTGGCGGTCGTACTGGATCAGGTCCGCGCGATAGTGGAACGCGGGCCACAGCGTCGCGTTCGAGAAGCCGCGGTAATACTGTTCGTAGTCGCGCCGCGACAGGCCGATCGTCGCGAACGTGACGGGCCCGTGCTCCTCGACGCGGATCTGCGGCGCGCCGGACGCGACGACTTCGCCGCTCCAGCCGAACCACATGCCGCCGGTTTCCTTCAGCGCGTCGTACACGCCGATCGCGAGCCCCCCGGCCGCCGGCTCGCCTTCGGAAATCGGCGCGACGCGGTTCGAAACGATGATCAGACGGCTCATGCGGGCTGCTTTCCCGCGTCGAGCCATTGCGCGATCTGCGCATGCAGCGCGTCGACCGAGTCGAGCCGCGTGCGCGCGGACGTCTCGCCCGCACCAACCTTGATCGACAGGCCGCCGCGCGCGTTGACGACCGCGAAGCCCTTCTCGTCGGTCAGGTCATCGCCGGCGAACACCGGCACGCGGCCGGCGAACGGCGGCTCGTCGAGGAACGCGGCGAGCGCGCGCCCCTTGTCGACGCCCTTCGGCTTGATCTCGAACACCATCTTGCCCGGCTGCAGCACGTACGCGTCCGCGTACTCGGCCACGAGCCGCTCGGTCGCCTCGCGTGCGATCGGCTCGCGCTCGGGCGCATTGCGGTAATGCAGCGCGACCGCCGCCCCCTTGATTTCGAGCAGCATCCCCGGAACGCGATCGACGACGGCCGCGAGTTCGCGCTCGATGCGCAACAGCCGCGCGTCGTTGAAGCCGATGCGCTGCGTATCGCCGTTCGCGTCGCGCCGTTCCGCGCCGTGCAGGCCCGCGACAGGCAGGTCGGGCATCTTCAGGAACTGGTCGAGGTTGTCGATGCCGCGTCCGGACACGATCGCGACCGCGCCGTGCGAACGTCGCCGCAGTTCGTCGAGGAGCGTGAGCAGGGACGGCGGAACGTGAATGCTGTCGGGCGTCGGCGCCAGCTCGACGAGCGTGCCGTCGAAGTCGAAGAAGAACGCGGTATCGGTCAGTGACAGGGAGGCCGGGACGGATTGCATCGATTCGAAGGTCCGAACGGCGGCCATCGAGGCCACCGCTTCGCGAAAGGAATTAATTGTGCGCATCTTACCGCGCCTTCGCCCGGAGATGGTCGAAACCGCCATCCGACGCAACCCGCGCCGTCAATTGCCGCATCTGCGACATATTGCCCCGATCGCGCGGATCGTACGCGTTTCGACAGGACGCCGCCGCGCGAATTGCGCTACAGTCGCAACCGCCGGCCGCGCGACGCATGGCGCCGCGCCCGCCGTGCGTCCGTTCTGTCCGATCGAGCCCCCTGGATGTCGCCTGCCCGTCCTGCGCCGCACCGGCGCCTCTCTCGCCTCGTCCGCTCCGGCGCGGCCCTCGTCGCCGCGGTGGCGCTCGCCGCCTGCACGCGCAACGAGCCGCCGTGGCACCTGACCGACGTGACCAGCCACCTGCCCGACCTGTCGTTCACGCTGACCGGCGGCGACGGCCGGCCGGTCGACGCGTCCGCGTTTCGCGGCCACGTCGCGCTCGTCTATTTCGGCTACACGCACTGCCCGGATGTCTGCCCGGAAACGATGGCGCGGCTGATGGAAGTGCTCGCGAAGCTCGGCCCGCAGGCACGCGGCGTGCGCATCCTGTTCGTATCGGTCGACCCTGCGCGCGACACGCCGCAGGCGATGCAATCGTATGTCGCCGCGTTCGACGCCGAGCACGCGCGCGGCCTGACCGGCACCGACGGCCAGATCGAATCGCTCGCGAAACGCTATCGCGTCGCGTACCAGATGGAAAAACGCGACCCGTCCGGTGGCTACGAGGTTACGCACAGCTCGGCCGTCTACATCTTCGACGCGAACGGCCGCGCGCGCCTGCTCGCGACCGACCGCGACACCCCCGACGCCATCGCCGCCGATGTGCGCCGGATCCTCGACAACGCCTCATCCACCTGAGCCCCACAATGACGATGAAACTCAAGACGCTCGCCTTCCTCGCCGCGCTGTCCGTCGGCGCCCACGCCTTTGCCGCCGGCGCGATCACCGCGCAGAACGCATGGGTGCGCTGGCTGCCGAACAAGCTGCCGGCAGGCGGCTACGTCACGCTCGTCAACGCGAGCGACAAGCCGGTCGATCTCGTCGACGTCGACAGCCCCGACTACGGGATGGCGATGCTGCACCGGACGGTCTCGAACGGCTCGACGCAGAAGATGGAAATGGTCGACAAGCTGACGATCCCCGCGCGCGGCAAGGTCGACATCGCGCCGGGCGGCTATCACTTCATGCTCGAGGAGCCGAAGCACGCGATCAAGCCGGGCGACACCGTGCGCCTGCGCCTGAAATTCTCCGACGGCGAAACGCTCGACACGCCGTTCGCCGTGAAGTCGCCGGCCCAGGCGAAGTAACGCCCGCGCGATGAACCTCCTGTACTGGCTCGACCCGTGGGAGCCGTCGCCGACCGTGGTGATCGCGGTGCTGACGGCCGCCGTGCTGTTCGCGCGCGGCGTGAAGAAGGCGAAGGTGTCGCCGCTGCGGCAGTTTTCGTTCTGGCTCGGGCTGACGGCGCTGTATGTCGCGCTGCACACGCGGCTCGACTACTTCTTCGAGCATGAATTCTTCATGCACCGCGTGCAGCACCTCGTGCTGCACCACCTCGGGCCGTTCTTCATCGCGCTCGCGTATCCGGGCGCCGCGATCCGCGCCGGCATCCCGTTCCGCTGGCGGCAGCGCTTCGTGCGGCCCGCGCTCGCATGGCCGCCCGTGCGCGCGACGCTCGACGTGGTGTTCCATCCGGTCGTCGCCGTCGTGCTGTTCGTCGGGCTGATCTATTTCTGGCTGCTGTCGCCGATCCACTTCGTCGCGATGCTCGACTGGCGCCTCTATCGCGTGATGAACTGGAGCATGGTGATCGACGGCCTGCTGTTCTGGTGGCTCGTCGTCGATCCGCGCCCGGCGCCGCCCGCGCGGCTGTCGCCGGGCCGCAGGATCCTGATTGTCGTCGCGGCGATCCCGCCGCAGATCGCGCTCGGCGCGCTGATCTTCTTCACGCCGCACGAGCTGTATCCGATCTATTCGATCTGCGGACGCGCGTTCACGTGGCTGAGCCCGCTGCGCGACCAGCAGATCGGCGGCCTGCTGCTGTGGATTCCCGGCTCGATGATGAGCGTGATCGGCGCGCTGATCGCGCTGCGGCACTGGCTGCGGCTGTCGGCACGCGGACGTCTGCTGGACGAACGCGCGGCGCAGCGGCCGGCCGCTGCTGCGGCGGCGGTCACACAAACCGCACACACCGCGCACTGATGCGGCGCGCGCCGCGGGGCATCACGTGCGCGCGCTGCGCATCCACACGTGCGGAATGCCGTCCTCGTCGTGCACGTCGGAACTCGGCGTGAAGCCGAACGCACCGTAAAAGCGCTGCAGATGGGCCTGCGCATGCAGGCTCACCGGCGTCTCGGGCCATTGCGCGCGGATATGCTCGAGCGCGCGCGACAGCAGCGCATTGCCGAGGCCCGCGCCGCGGAACGCGGCGGTCGTCAGCACGCGGCCGATCCGGATGTCGGGATCCTGCGCATCGGGCAGCAGCACGCGCAGGTAGCCGGCGAGCCGCCCTGCATCGTCGTACGCGGCCAGATGCCACGCCGCCTGGTCCGCGTCGTCGATGTCGCGGTACACGCAGTTCTGTTCGACGACGAATACCGCGCTGCGCGCTTCGAGGATCGTGTAGACCTCGCGCGCCGACAGCGCGTCGAAGGATTTCCAGCGCCACTCGAGCGCGTCGGTGGCGGGCGGATTTGCGGCGGTGATGGAAGCGTTCATCTGCGGTCCTGATCCTGATTCGGGGCGTGCCGGCCGGCACGCGGCAACCGACGATTATGCCCCGAAGCGCATGCGGCGCGCGACCGCCTTGCTGATGCGGCAACGGGCCCCGCATCGCGCGGGGCCCGTCCGTCAGGCCGGCATCCGGCCGAAACGGCCGCTGTTGAAGTCGTCGATCGCGGTGCGGATCTCCGCTTGCGAGTTCATCACGAACGGTCCGTAGCCGACGATCGGTTCGTCGATCGGCTCGCCGCTCAGGATCAGCAGCATCGCATCGCCGTTCGCCTCGATCTCGACGTCGCGCCCGTCACGGCTCAACTGCACGAGCTGTGCTTCGCGCGCGACCGCGTCGCCGTTCACGAGCACCGTGCCGCGCAGCACGACGACCGCGAGCGTGCGCCCTTCCGCCACCGGGAACCGCGCGCGTCCGCCCGCCTCGAGCCGCACGTCCCACACGTCGATCGGCGTGTGCGTGCGCGCCGGGCCGCGCCGGCCGTCGAACTCGCCCGCGATGATCCGCGCACGACCGGCGCCGTCCGGCAGCTCGACCACCGGAATGTCGGCGTTCAGCAGCGTCTGGTAGCCGGGTGCGCTCATCTTGTCGGCCGCGGGCAGGTTCACCCACAGCTGCACCATCTCGAGCATCCCGCCGCTTTGCGTGAATGCGTCCGAATGAAACTCCTCGTGCAGGATCCCGCTCGCAGCCGTCATCCACTGGACATCGCCCGGACCGATCACGCCGCCCGCGCCGGTCGAGTCGCGGTGTGCGACCTCGCCGTCGTAGACGATCGTCACCGTCTCGAACCCGCGGTGCGGATGCTGGCCGACGCCGCGCGGCACCGCGGCCGGCTCGAACTTCATCGGCCCCGCGTAATCGAGCAGCAGGAACGGGCTCAGATGCGCGCCATGCGACTGGTAGCTGAACATCGACCGCGCCGGAAACCCGTCGCCGACCCAATGCATGCGCGGCGCGCTGTAGACACCCTGGATCTTCTTCATCTTCCTCTCCAAATTGCGGCGAAACCCGTGTTTCGCGTCCTGGGATCAAATATAGGAGCGCAACGATGAATCCGGTAGACTGGGAAAATCGCACTCAGCGTTCTATTTTGTGAACGATAACCCGCGGGATCTGAACGATCTCTACTACTTCGTGCAGGTGGTTGACCATGGCGGCTTCGCACCGGCCGGCCGTGCGCTGAACATGCCGAAATCGAAGCTGAGCCGGCGCATCGCGCTGCTCGAGGCGCGTGTCGGCATGCGGCTGATCCAGCGCTCGACGCGCCGCTTCACGGTGACCGAAGTCGGCCAGACCTACTACGCGCACTGCCGCGCGATGCTCGTCGAGGCCGACGCCGCCGACGAGGCGATCGCGCTGATGCACGACGAGCCGCGCGGCATCGTGCGCGTCAGCTGCCCGGTCGCGCTGCTCGACTCGCTCGTCGGCACGATGATCGCGGCGTTCATGACCGCGTGTCCGCACGTCGAGATTCACCTGGAAGCGACCAACCGGCGCGTCGACGTGGTCGGCGAAGGGATCGACGTCGCGCTGCGCGTGCGCCCGCCGCCGCTCGAGGACAGCGATCTCGCGCTGCGCGTGCTGGCCGAGCGCGGGCAATGCCTCGTCGCGAGTCCCACGCTGCTGCGCGAGCATGGCGTGCCGGCCGTCCCCGCCGATCTTGCCCGGCTGCCGAGCCTCGACCTCGGCGTGCCGCAGGCCGCGCACGTGTGGCGGCTGCATGGCCCCGACGGCGCACGCGCGGAGATCCATCACCAGCCGCGCCTCGTGACGGGCGGCATGTTCGCGTTGCGCGCGGCGGCGAGCGCGGGCGTCGGCGTCGTGCAGTTGCCGACGATGATGGTGCACGACGAAATCGCGCGCGGCACGTTGATCACCGTTCTGCCGGATTGGGCACCGCGTCGCGAGATCGTGCATGCGGTGTTCGCATCGCGCCGCGGGCTGCTGCCGTCCGTACGCGCGCTGCTCGACTTTCTCGCGCAGCGCTTTGCGGAACTCGAGCCCGACTGATCACCCATGCACGCATTCGCGCGCTGCACGTCGACGGCGCGTGCCGTAGACTGCGAGACTCGTACTGCGCATTTTCAACAACCTTTCCGCATTTCAGCCATGTTCACGCTGTCCAACGACCCGCACGCCTCGAAGGCCGATCAGTACGCGACGCTCGTCGAGCAGGCCCGCTCGCTCATCGAATCGGAGCGCGACCTGATCGCCAACGCCGCGAATTTTTCCGCACTCGTCTATCACTCGCTCGACCGGCTCAACTGGGCCGGCTTCTACTTCTTCGACGGCACCGAGCTCGTGGTCGGTCCGTTCCAGGGCAAGCCCGCGTGCGTGCGCATCGCGCTCGGCAAGGGCGTATGCGGCACTGCTGCGCAGACGCGCGACACGCAGGTGGTTCGCGACGTGCACGCGTTCCCCGGCCACATCGCGTGCGATTCGGCGTCGGAATCGGAGATCGTCGTGCCGCTCGTCGCGAACGACGGCACGCTGATCGGCGTATGGGATGTCGACAGCCCGGTCGCCGCGCGCTTCGACGACGACGATCGCAATGGGATGGAAGCGTTGTGCCGCGTGTTCGTCGAACACGCATGGGAGAAGGCGCGTCGCTGAGCGGTTCGTGACGAAGTGCGATCGCGCGCGGACAAACACCGCCGCGGTCGCGGCATGACGTGCGTCATGTGCATCATGCGCATCGAACAAAAGAAAAGCCCCGCCGAAGCGGGGCTTTGTCTGGAGGCGCGAGCCGGAGTCGAACCGGCCTAAACGGCTTTGCAGGCCGCTGCATAACCGCTTTGCTATCGCGCCGAAAGCGGACTGTCCGGATGCCGTGGCGGCAAGCGGCAGATTCTTTTATCCGATGACCGTCGGTCCATCAAATAAAAAGGGAAGCTTTGCTTCCCCAGTAACTGGAGCGGGAGACGAGTCTCGAACTCGCGACCTCAACCTTGGCAAGGTTGCGCTCTACCAACTGAGCTACTCCCGCATTGTCCTGCATGTGCAGCGCCTTGCCGTACAACACGCCGCCAGAAAAATCTGGAGCGGGAGACGAGTCTCGAACTCGCGACCTCAACCTTGGCAAGGTTGCGCTCTACCAACTGAGCTACTCCCGCATTGTCCTGCATGTGCAGCGCTTTGCCGTACAACACGCCGCCAGAAAATCTGGAGCGGGAGACGAGTCTCGAACTCGCGACCTCAACCTTGGCAAGGTTGCGCTCTACCAACTGAGCTACTCCCGCATACTTCCTGACTTCTGCTCCATCACACTTGCTTTGCAGTGCAGCGGAGAAGCGAGATTATGTCGAAGGCCCATCCGGGTGTCAAGCGTTTTTCGCGCCCTTTTTCCAAAAAGGCCCTCGCCTCCTTGTCCGCAAACCACGTCACACGCCGCTGCGCTCGCGGATCTGCGGCCACGCGAGCTTCATGTAGTACAGCATCGACCAGATCGTCAGCACTGCGGCGAGATACATCAGCCACTCGCCCCACACGCGCGTATCGATCGTCGCGATGCCGAGCGGCAGCGGCCCGTAGTACAGCAGCATCGGGATCGCGACCATCTGGCATGCCGTCTTGAACTTGCCGAGCTGATTCACCGCGACGCTCTTCGACGCGCCGATCTGTGCCATCCATTCACGCAGCGCGGAGATCGCGATCTCGCGGCCGACGATCACGAGTGCGATCGCCGCGTCGACCCGCGTGATCTGCACGAGGATCAGCAGCGCGGCCGTCACCATCAGCTTGTCCGCGACCGGATCGAGGAACGCGCCGAACGACGACGTCTGATTCCATTTGCGCGCCAGATAGCCGTCGAACCAGTCCGTCAGCGCGGCAAGGATGAAGATCAGCGCCGCCGCGAGATTGCGGTGCGCGAGCGCCATCACCGTGTCCGGCAGATAGAACACGCCGACGACGAGGGGGATCAGCACGATCCGCACCCACGTCAGGAAAATCGGGAAATTGAACGGCATGGCATCCGGGACAGTAAAGGATTCGCAATTGTGCCGCGTCGCCCGCCCTGCCACAAGCAATGCGGGCGAGGCGGGCGACGGACCGGCCGCACCGCGCCACGCGGCGCGGCGCGGGTCAGTGAAGCTGCTTGTAGATCTGTTCGGCGAGCGCGCGCGAGATGCCCTCGACGCTCGCGAGTTCCTCGACGCTCGCCGCGACGACGCCGCGCAGCCCGCCGAACCGGGCGAGAAGTCGCTGCCGGCGTTTCGCGCCGACCCCTTCGAGCTCTTCGAGCCGCGATGTCTGGCGGGCCTTCGCGCGCTTCGCGCGCATGCCGGTGATCGCGAAACGGTGCGCTTCGTCGCGGATTTGCGCGACGAGCATCAGCGCGGCGCTCTCCTTGCCAAGCTCGAGCGGCGTGCGGCCGTCGGCGAACACGAGCGTCTCGAGCCCGACCTTGCGTCCTTCGCCCTTCGCGACACCGACCAGCATCGACGTGTCGAGCCCAAGCTCGGTGAACACCTGCCGCGCGATCTCGACCTGGCCCTTGCCGCCGTCGATCAGCACGATGTTCGGCAGCAGGCCCGCGGCCTCGGCCCGGCGCGTCGATTCACCGTCGATGCCGGCCGCGTCGTCCGCCGCCGCGGCCTGCGCAGCCTGCTCGACCATCTTCTCGTAACGGCGCGTCAGCACCTGACGCATCGCCGCATAGTCGTCGCCGGGCGTGATGCCGGTGATGTTGTAGCGCCGGTATTCGCCGGACTGCATCTTGTGATGGTGATAGACGACGCACGACGCCTGGGTCGCCTCGCCCATCGTGTGGCTGATGTCGAAGCACTCGATCCGCAGCTGTGCGAGATCGTCGCTCTCGAAGGCGAGCGTATCGGCCAGCGCACGCGTGCGCGCCTGCTGCGAGCCCTGCTCCGACAGCAGCCGTGCGAGCGCGAGGCTTGCGTTCTGCTCGGCCATCGACAGCCACGCGCGCCGCTGTCCCTGCGGCTGCCGCACCAGCGATACCTTGTGGCCGGCCTGCTCGGACAGCAGCTCGAGCAGGTCGCGGCTCGCCGGCGCATGGCTCACGACGAGCACCGGCGGCACGCGGTTGCCGAGGTAGTGCTGTGCGATGAACGCGTCGAGCACCTCGGCCTCCACCGTAGCCTGCGCGCTGCGCGCACCGCCCGCCTCGTCGGCCGGCTGGTCGGCCGGCTGGTCGGCCGGCTGGTCGGCGGGCTGGTCGGCGGGGTGGTCGGCGGGGTGGTCGGCGGGGTGGTCAGGCAGCGCTTCGCCCGTCGGCTCCGCGTCGTCGCCGAGCCCGCCTTCCGCGAGCGTCAGCGCGCTCTCGACGTGCGTCGGGAAATACGCCTTGTCGCCCAGATGCCGGCCGCCGCGCACCATCGCGAGGTTCACGCACACCCGCCCGCCCAGCGCGACCACCGCCAGGACATCGACGTCGCTGTCGCTGCCGACCTCGATCGCCTGCTGGTGCAGCACGGTCGCGAGCGAGCTCATCTGGTTGCGCACGGCCGCCGCCTGCTCGAACTTCAGCTCGGCCGCGAACCCGTGCATCTTCTGCTCGAGCTCCTTCATCACTTCGGACTGCCGGCCGAGCAGGAAGCGCGCCGCGTTCGACACGTCGCGCGCGTAGTCCTCCTCGGTGATCGCGCCGACGCACGGCGCGGTGCAGCGCCCGATCTGGTGCAACAGGCACGGCCGCGTGCGGTTGTTGAACACCGAATCCTCGCAGGTCCGCAGCTGGAACACGCGCTGCAGGATCTGGATGCTCTCGCGCACGGCCCACGCGCTCGGGAACGGCCCGAAATACTGGTTCTGCTTGTCGACCGCGCCCCGGTAGTACGCCATCCGCGGAAAACGATGCGCGGTGAGCTTCAGGTACGGATACGACTTGTCGTCGCGAAACAGGATGTTGTAGCGCGGCGCGAGCGCCTTGATCAGGTTGTTCTCGAGCAGCAGCGCTTCCGCTTCCGAACGCGTGACGGTCGTCTCGACGCGCGCGATGCGCGTGACCATCATCGCGATGCGCGGCGACAGCTGCGTCTTCGTGAAATAGCTCGATACGCGCTTCTTCAGGTCGCGCGCCTTGCCGACGTAGAGCACGGCGCCCGCCGCGTCGTAATAGCGGTAGACGCCGGGCAGGTGCGGCAGTTGCGCGAGGATCTTCTTCGGTTCGAACGGGGCTTCGGAGGCGTCTGGGGATGTCATGCGGGAGCCGGGCGCGACATGGCGCTAAACGGGTCTATTAGAATCGCCAGTTTAGAGCATTCCACCCGCCTGCTTCGATGCCACGCACCGCCTCCCGCCCCCACGTCCCGTCCCCGTCCGCGCCGGACGAGCCGCTCGCCTGCGACATCTTCTGCACCGTCGTCGACAACTTCGGCGACATCGGCGTGTGCTGGCGCGTCGCGCGCCAGCTCGCGCACGAGCACGGCTGGCAGGTGCGCCTGTTCGTCGACGACCTGCGCACGTTCACGCGCCTGTTGCCCGGCGTCGAGCCCGACGCGCTGCGGCAAACCATTGACGGGGTCGTGATCGAACACTGGCACGCCGAGGTCGGCGACGCACTCGAGATCGCCGACGTCGTGATCGAGGCGTTCGCATGCGAGCTGCCGGGCGCCTATCTCGCGGCGATGGCGCGCCGCGCACGCCGCCCCGCGTGGATCAATCTCGAGTACCTGAGCGCCGAGGACTGGGTCGCCGACTTTCACCTGCGGCCGTCGCCGCATCCGCGCTACCCGCTCGTCAAGACGTTCTTCTTCCCCGGCCTGTCGGCCGGCACCGGCGGCGTGCCGAAGGAGCATGACCTCGACGCGCGCCGCACCGCCTTCGAAGCCGATGCACCGGCGCGCGCGGCATGGTGGCGGCGCACGACCGGCGGCCCGCCGCCCGCGCCCGGCACGACCGTCGTGAGCCTGTTCGCGTACGAGAATCCCGCCGTCGACGCGCTGCTGGCGCAGTGGCGCGACGGCCCGTCGCCGGTCGTCGCGCTCGTGCCGGAGGGGCGCGTGTCGCCGCGCATCGCGCGCTTTTTCGGGGTCGAGTCGTTCGGCGCCGGCGCGCTGGCGCGCGCCGGCAACCTGAGCGCGCACGGCCTCGCATTCGTCCCGCAGGCCGACTACGACCCGTTGCTGTGGGAGAGCGACCTGAATTTCGTGCGCGGCGAGGATTCGTTCGTCCGTGCGCAATGGGCGCGCCGGCCGTTCGTCTGGCACATCTATCCGCAGGCCGACGACGCGCACCTGCCGAAGCTCGACGCCGCGCTCGCGCACGTCGGCGGCGGCCTCGCCGACGCGACGCGCGACGCGCTCGCCCGCTTCTGGCATGCATGGAACGGCGCCGGCACGCCAGACTGGGCCGATTTCTGGCAGCACCGCGCAGCGCTGCAGGTGAACGCGGTCCGCTGGGCCGACGCGCTGACCGCTGTCGGGGATCTCGCTGGAAAGCTGGCGGACCATGCAAAATCTCAGTTAAAATAAACGGTTATCCGACGGCTGACCACGCAAGCGCTGGCTTTTGGCGCCTCCCGGAAAGCACCGCTTGCGCCGTCCGCCGTTGCGCAACGCTCAGGCACCTATTTATTTGATTTGATCAGGACAGTTTTTTATGAAAACCGCACAGGAACTCCGCGTAGGCAACGTCGTGCAGATCGGCAGCGATGCCTGGGTCATCGCGAAGACGGAATACAACAAGTCGGGCCGTAACGCCGCCGTCGTCAAGATGAAGATGAAGAACCTGCTGACCAACGCGGGCCAGGAATCGGTCTACAAGGCCGACGACAAGTTCGAAGTCGTTGTGCTCGACCGCAAGGAAGTGACGTACTCGTACTTCGCTGACCCGATGTACGTGTTCATGGACGCCGACTACAACCAGTACGAAGTCGAAGCGGAAATGATGGGCGACGCGCTCAACTACCTCGAAGACGGCATGGCATGCGAAGTCGTGTTCTACAACGAGAAGGCAATCTCGGTCGAACTGCCGACGATCCTCGTGCGCGAAATCACCTACACCGAGCCGGCCGTCAAGGGCGACACGTCGTCGGGCAAGGTGCTGAAGAACGCGAAGCTCGCAACCGGTTTCGAACTGCAGGTTCCGCTGTTCTGCAACACCGGCGACAAGATCGAAATCGACACGCGCACGCACGAATACCGCAGCCGCGCATAATCGCTCAGCGATTTGCAGTCGAACAAAGCGCCTTTCGGGGCGCTTTTTGTTTGCCCGCCGCCAACAGCGCACGGCCCTGCGGCACCGGGAAGCACAACAAAATCCACCGGTAAAGATATTCAATTTGTATCATCGGTAACTGTTTTATAGCGACTGAGAAATAATGTACGTCAGGCGTTCGGTGGGGCATAAAATCAGTTTTTAATCTCGATATGCGGCTGCGGAATTACGGCCGATGGCCCGCCTCTTTTGACACGACACGCGTCCACCATGCCACACGCCCTGATTGTCGAAGACGATCCCAACAGTCTGTCCGGCCTCACCGCGCTGCTCGCCGCGGATGGCTTCTCGGTCGACACGGCGACGTCGCTCGCCGAAGCGCGCGCCGCGCTCGGCCGCTCGATCCCCGATGTCGTCCTGGTCGACCTGAACCTGCCGGACGGCAGCGGGTTCGACCTGCTTCAGCACCTGCCGCAGCAACAGCCGAACGGTTCGCTGCCCGTCATCGTCCTCACCGGTAACGCGACCGTCGAAAGCGCGATCGAAGGCCTGCGCCACGGCATCTGGGACTACCTGCTGAAGCCGATCAACATTCCGCGCCTGCGCAGCCTGCTCGCACGCATTCCGCGCCCGTACGAACTGATCGACGAAGTGCAGTCGCTGCGCGCAACGTTGCGGCATCTCGGCCGCTTCGGCGCACTGGTCGGCCGCAGCGAAGCGATGCAGCACGTGTACGACATGATCGAGCACAACGCGCGCACCGAGACGGCCGTGCTGTTCTCGGGCGAAGCCGGCAGCGGCAAGAAGCTGGGCGCGCGCACGCTGCATGACCTGAGCCGCCGCCGCAAGGGGCCGTTCGTCGCGTTCGACTGCCGCTCGCTCGCGCACGCCGGACGTCACGGTGCGGCGCTCGACAGCGTGCTGTTCGGCCACGAGCGCGGCGCGTTCGACGGCGCCGAGCGACGCGAGTCGGGCCTGTTCGAACAGGCCGGCGGCGGCACGCTGTTCCTCGATGAAATCACCGCGCTGCCGCTCGCGCTGCAGGAAGCGCTGCTGCAGGCGCTCGATTCGCAGAACTTCATGCGCATCGGCGGCACGAGCCCGGTCGCGAGCGACTTCCGGCTGATTGCGAGCACGCGCCGCCCGGCACGCGAGGCAGTCGCGAACGGCACGCTGCGCGAGGATCTGTGGCTGCGTCTCGACGCGGCGTCGATCTCGATGCCGCCGCTGCGCGAACGCGACGGCGATGCGCTGTCGATCGCCGACGCGCTGATCGACGAGCTGAACCGCGACGCGCGTGCCACCGGCCGCAGCACGACCGACAAGCGCGCGGCGCCGGGCTTCGTGCGCGAGTGCCTGTCCTACGAGTGGCCGGGCAACGTGCGCGAGCTGCAGGAGCGCGTGCGCTTCGCATACGACGCGTCCGGCGACTTCATCGACACCCTGCGCGCCGGCGAAGCGAGCTTCTCGGCGGGCACGGCGCTGAACGGCAGCAGCGTGCAGATCAAGGTCGGCACGCCGCTGTCGGACGTCGAGGACTTGCTGATCCGCGCGACGCTCGACGCGGTCGGCGGCACGCGCCATCGCGCGGCGACGCTGCTCGGCATCAGCCCGAAGACGCTGTACAACAAGCTGCAGCGGATGAAGGTGAATTGAGCGCCGCGGGCCGGTCTGTGCGTGTGAACAACCGCGGACGCCATGGCACCGGCCCGATGAGAAACAAACCAGTGGCTAGACGGATTCGGCCATTAGTTGCAGTCACAACGACATTCGTGAACGCCATCAACAAAATGCCGCGCAAATTGCGCGGCATTTTTATTTCACGTGCCCCTGTCCCGCTTACGCGAACGCGCTGCGCAACAGCGCCTGCGCACGCAGATACTCGGGCTGTGCGATCAGCTTGTCCCATTTGACCGGCTTGCCGCGCGCGCGCATCCGCTTGATGCGGCGCACGGATTCCGGCGACGGCTGGGCCTTCAGCCCGTTGAGCACGCCCTCGGCCGCATCCGGCTGGTTGCAGACGAGCACCATGTCGCAGCCGGCCGCGAGCGCGGACTCGGCCGCCTGCGTGAGCGTGCCGCCTTCGCGCGCCGCTTCCATCGACAGGTCGTCGCTGAAGATCGCGCCCGTGAAGCCGAGCCGGCCGCGCAGGATGTCCTGCAGCCAGACCTGCGAAAAGCCGGCGGGCCTCGCATCGACCTGCGTGTAGATCACGTGCGCCGGGATCACCGCCGACAGCGACAGGCCGAGCCAGTCGTAAGGTGCGACGTCCTGCTTGAGGATCGTGTCGAGCGGCCGGTCGTCGGTGGGCAGCGCGACATGCGAATCGGCTTCCGCGAAACCGTGCCCGGGGAAATGCTTGCCGCAGTTCGCCATCCCCGCGAGCGACAGTCCGTGATTGACGCTCTTCGCGAGCATCGTCACGACGCGCGGATCGCGATGGAACGCGCGATCGCCGATCACTTTCGAGTGGCCGTAATCGAGATCGAGCACGGGCGTGAAGCTCATGTCGATCCCGCACGCACGCAGTTCCGCGGCAAGGATGTAGCCGACCGCCGTCGCGACCTTCGTCGCGTGCAGCACGTCCTGGTCCCACAGCTCGCCGAGGCGGCGCATCGCAGGCAGCACGGTGAAGCCGTCGGTGCGGAAGCGCTGTACGCGGCCGCCTTCGTGGTCGACGGCGATCAGCACGTCGTCGCGGACCGCGCGGATCGAGTCGGTCAGCGCGGTCAGCTGCGCGCGGTTCTGGAAATGCCGCGCGAACAGGATCACGCCGCCGGTGTTCGGATGGGCGAGACGGCGCGCGTCGTCTCGCGTCAGGGCCGTGCCGACGACGTCGAGCATGACCGGGCCGGGAGTCGTTTTCATCGATTAGGGAATCCGTCAGGGGGAGGTTCGGGCAACCGGTGCGTCCGCGGCTGGCATGCCGGCTGCCCGTATGCCGGCTGCCCGCATGCCGGCTGCCCGTATGCCGGTTTCGGCGATCACGAACGACACCGCGTAATCGCGCTCGTCGCTGACCGTCACACGGGCGGTAATGCCGCGCGCGGCAAGCCAGTCGGCCAGCTCGCCGGACGCGACGACATACGGTTCGCCGCTCGGTTGATTGAGGGTTTGCAGCGCACGCCACGTCATCGGCCAGTGCATGCCGAGCCCGATCGCCTTCGAGAACGCTTCCTTCGCGGAAAAACGCGTCGCGAGGAACGCGATGCCGCGCGCCTCGGAACGCGCGCGACGCGCGTGGAACACGCGCAGCTCGTCGGGCCCCAGCACCTTCTCGGCGAACCGCCCGCCGGTGCGCTCGAGCACGGCCGCGATACGGCTTACCTGGACGATGTCGGTGCCGATGCCGTAGATCGTCATGTCAGTACCCGCCGGGCCGCACCAAGGGTGCAGACAACCCACTCAGGGGACAGCGAACGAAGAGCGCACAGGGCCATTTCGTCTTCAGCGCGCACCGTGCAGCGCGGCGACGCGGGCCGCGACCATGATCGCCTTCATCTCTCGCACCGCGTTGTCCCAGCCCGCGAAGATCGAATGCGCGACGATCGCGTGGCCGATGTTCAGCTCGACGATGCCGTCGATCGCGGCGATCTGCTGCACGTTCGTGTAATGCAGGCCGTGCCCCGCGTTGACCTTCAGGCCGAGCTGCGCGCCCGCCTGCACGCCCGCGACGATGCGCTCGTACTCGCGCTGCTGCTCGGCGGCGTCATGCGCATCGGCATAGCGGCCGGTGTGCAGCTCGATCACCGGCGCGCCGGCTTCGTGCGCGGCGCGGATCTGCGTCTCGTCCGGATCGATGAACAGCGACACGCGCACGCCGGCGTCGGCGAGCTGCTTGCACGCGGCGCGCACGGCTTCGAAGCGGCCCGCAACGTCGAGGCCGCCTTCGGTCGTCAGCTCCTCGCGCTTTTCGGGCACGAGGCATGCGTCGTGCGGCTGCACTTCGCACGCGATGTCGAGCATCTCGGCCGTCACCGCGCATTCGAGGTTCATCCGCGTCTTCAGCAGCGGGCGCAGCTTGCGCACGTCCGCGTCGACGATGTGCCGGCGATCCTCGCGCAGGTGCAGCGTGATCGCGTCCGCACCCGCCTCTTCGGCCGCGAGCGCCGCGCGGATCGGGTCCGGATAGGTCGTCCCGCGCGCGTTGCGCAGCGTCGCGACGTGATCGATGTTGACGCCGAGGTCGATGGCGTTGGGCGAGGTCAGGAAGAAGCTCATAGGTTTTGCAGGTCGATCAGGATCTGGCGCGTCGCGAGCGGCGTGCCACCGAGATAGGTGTTGAGCAGGAAGCGCATCAGCGTCTTGCTTTGCGCGACGGTCTGGACTCGATGGTAATCGTCCTGCTCCATGTCGAGCAACGTCTGTCCGGTCACCACCGGCCAGTGCGACGGCACGTCGTCGTCCGCGTTGCGCACGCCGCGCTCGGGATCGAACACGTACAGGCGCTCGGCCTCGACCGCACGGCGCGCGACCGTGCGGTTCAGCGCCATTGCATAGCCGGTCTCGCGCAGCAGCACGCGCTCGAACGAGCGCAGCACCTGCACCGCGGGCTCGCCGTGCGCGAGTCGCGTGAGCGTCACCACGTAGTGATTGAAGAGCGGCGGCTGCGGATCCTCGCGCGCGCAGAACTTCACGAGCAGCTCGTTCACGTAGAAGCCGCACAGCAGCGCATCGCCGGCGAGCGGCAGCATTCCGCCGACCCATTCGGCGCCCGTCAGCGTGCGGACCTCGGACTTGCCGGACCACGACAGCAGCAGCGGCTGGAACGTCTGCAGCACGCCGCGCAGCGCGGAATGCGGGCGCTTCGCGCCCTTCGCGACGAGCGCGAGCCGGCCGTGATCGCGCGTCAGCACGTCGACGATCAGGCTCGTTTCACGATACGGATAGCTGTGCAGCACGAACGCCGGCTGCTCGGCGACACGGAAATCGGACGTGCGCGACGTCGCGCGCCGCGCCTTGCGTGGCGGTGCGGGGGGCGCAGGGGGCGGCACGTCGGCGCCAGCCGCCACCGCGTCTTCGGTCGACGTCAGTGCGTCATTCGTACCCATAGGCACGAAGCCCCGCTTCGTTGTCGGCCCAACCGCTCTTCACCTTGACGAAGGTCTCGAGATAGACGGGGCCGTCGAACAGCTTTTCCATGTCCATCCGCGCCTCGGTGCTGATCTGCTTGAGCTTCTCGCCCTTCTTGCCGATCACCATCGCCTTGTGCGAATCGCGCTCGACCAGGATCGTCGCGAAGACGCGCTTCAGGCGCCCTTCTTCCTCGAACTTGTCGATGATGACCGTGCTCGTGTACGGCAACTCGTCGCCGGTCCAGCGGAACACCTTCTCGCGCAGGATTTCGGCGGCAAGGAAGCGCGAGCTGCGGTCGGTGAGGTCGTCCTCGCCGTAGATCGGCTCGCCTTCCGGCAGGTACGGCTTGACCGTCTGCATCAGGCGCTGGACGTCTTCCACATGCTTCGCAGACAGCGGCACGATCTCGGTGAACTCGCGCAGCGCACTCACCTTCTGCATGAACGGGTACAGCGTCGTCTTGTCGTTCACGCGATCGAGCTTGTTCGCGACCAGCAGCGTCGGGACGCCGGGCGGGATCAGGTCGAGCACCTTCTGGTCGTCGGGGCCGAAACGGCCGGCCTCGATCACGAACAGGATCGCGTCGACCGACGTCAGCGTCGACGTGACCGCGCGGTTCAGCGAACGGTTCAGCGCGGTGCTGTGACGGGTCTGGAAGCCGGGCGTGTCGACGAAGATGAATTGCGCGTCTTCGGTCGTGTTGATGCCGGTGATGCGGTGGCGCGTCGTCTGCGCCTTGCGCGACGTGATGCTGATCTTCTGGCCGACGAGCGCGTTCATCAGCGTCGACTTGCCGACGTTCGGACGGCCCACGATCGCGATCATGCCGCAGCGGAAACCAGTGGGGGCGGTAGCGTTCATATCGATTGGGAGACAGGTTCGGAACCGGCCGCGCGGCGCGCGGCACGATCGATGGGCAATGCTTCAGTGGTCTGCATCGGCGACGGGCGCCTGCGCGGCGGCGAGGCTCGGACCGGCCGGCGACGCGTCCGGTCCGGCGGCCGCGTCGCGAACGCGCAGCGTCGCGCGCGGCGCGGCATCGGCGGCCGGTTTGTCGGCGCGCTGAGCGGCGTCGGCGTGATCGGCTGCGTTGTCGGCGGCGCCTGGAGCGGTGTCGGGACGGTCGACCGGCTTGTCAGCGGCACGCGGCGCGGGCTCGGCATGCTCGGCGGGCTTGTCGGCGGTGCGTGACGCGGCGTCGGCACGTTCGGCGGGATTGTCGGCGGTGCGTGACGCGGCGTCGGCACGTTCGGCGGGCTTGTCGGCATGGCGCGGCGCCGCTTCGGCACGCTCCCCCGCCTTGTCAGCCGCCGGCTTCGCGGCTCGCTCGGCCTTTTCAGCACCATGTTCGACGTGCGCGGCGCGGATCGCGGCAACCGGGGCCTGAGCGGCCCGCTCGCCGTGCTCCGCCGTACCGGCCGCGGCCGGCGTCGGCGCTGCCTTCGCTTCGGCACGCGCCGCTGCGCGTTCCTTGCGCTCAGGCGAACGCAGGTCGAGCGCCTCCTGCACGCCCTTCACACCGGGCACGATTTCGGGCTCGACGTGCTTGGCCGCGCGCGCACTCTTCGAACGCTTCGGCTTCGCAGCCGGCATCGGCGCAGCCGCCATCACCTCGTCGAGCGCCTTCTTCGCGGCGGCCTGCTCGGCCGCGCGGCGGCTCGCGCCGGAACCGGACACCTTGACGTCCAGCTTCGGCACCGTGCATTCGACCTCGAACTGCTGATTGTGCGCCGCACCATGCGTCGCGACGACCGTGTAGGTCGGCAATGCGATCTTGTGCCCCTGCAGATACTCCTGCAGCAGCGTCTTCGCGTCCTTGCCGAGCGTGCGCGGATCGATGTGGTCGAGAATCGGGACATAGAGCCGCTTGATGACCCCTTGGGCGGCTTCGAAGCCGCCATCGAGGAACACGGCCCCGATGATGGCTTCGAACGCGTCCGCGAGGATCGACGGCCGGCGGAAGCCGCCGCTGCGCAGTTCGCCCTCGCCGAGCCGCAACCCGTCCGAAATATTCAGGGCCTGAGCAATTTCGTACAGCGACTGCTGTTTGACGAGGTTTGCCCGCACCCGCGACAGGTCGCCTTCGTCCAGCTTGCTGAAACGCTGGAACAAAAGGGCGGCCACCGCGCAATTGAGAACGGAATCGCCGAGGAACTCGAGCCGTTCGTTATGCGTGGCACTGTGACTGCGATGGGTCAAAGCCTGGCGCAACAATTCCGCATTGCGAAATTCGTAGCGCAGCCGGCTTTCCAGCTGAGATAGGGGCATGTGCAGGAGTATAACGCGGGCGCCGGTCGCGCCGAAACGACGCAGCCGGCCCCGAAGAGGCGTGACGTAGCGGTGTTACCGCCGGTTCTTAAAGTAGTTCGCCAATACGCGGCGCGGCCCGTGCGCCACGTATTGCGTGTGTATCGAGCAGGATCAGTTGAACGAGCCGATGCGCTTCAGGTCGCCGAAGTTCATCCAGATGAAGAACGCGCGGCCGACGATGTTCTTGTCCGGCACGAAACCCCAGTAGCGGCTGTCCGCACTGTTGTCGCGGTTGTCGCCCATCATGAAGTAGTGGCCAGGCGGCACCTTGCAGATCACGCCGCGGCTGTTGTACGTGCAGTTGTCGCGATACGGATAGTCGTACGCGCCCATCACGAACGGCGGCACCGCAGGATTGTTGAGGATCGCGTTCTTGCGGCCGTCGAGCGATTCCTCGAACTGCTTCGCATAGTTCTGGCGCTCGTCGTCGAAGAAGTCCGGCAGCGGCGTCTCGGCCACCGGCTTGCCGTTGATCGTCAGCTGCTTGTCCTGGTACGCGACCGTGTCGCCCGGCAGGCCGATCACGCGCTTGATGTAGTCGACCGACTCGTCCTTCGGATAGCGGAACACGACGACGTCGCCGCGCTCGAGCGCACGGCCCTGCGTGATCTTCGTGTTCGTGATCGGCATGCGCAGCCCGTAGTCGAACTTGTTGACGAGGATGAAGTCGCCGACGAGCAGCGTCGGCACCATCGAGCCCGACGGGATCTTGAACGGCTCGACGATGAACGAACGCACGACGAACACCGCGAGGATCACCGGAAAGAAGCTCGCGGTGTACTCGAGCCACCACGGCTGGCGCAGCTTCTCGTCGCGCAGCTTCGAACGGGTCTGCGACGCGTTCTCGTCCGCGAAACGCGCGTCGATGCGCGACTGCTGACGGTCGAATTCCTCGACCGCCGCATCCGCCGACCGCCGGCGCTGCGGCAGGAACACCATCTTGTCGGCAACCCACGCCACGCCCGTCAAAGCGACGAGCACAAAAAGAATCAGCGCAAAATTCATAAAAGGATCAGTCCTGTTATTTGTCTTCGACGCGCAAGATCGCGAGGAACGCTTCCTGCGGGATCTCGACCGAACCCACCTGCTTCATCCGCTTCTTGCCTTCCTTCTGCTTCTCGAGCAGTTTCTTCTTTCGCGTGATGTCGCCGCCGTAGCACTTCGCGAGCACGTTCTTGCGCAGCGCCTTGATGTTCTCGCGGGCAATGATGTGCGCGCCGATCGCGGCCTGGATCGCGACGTCGTACATCTGGCGCGGGATGATCTCGCGCATCTTCGCGGCCACTTCGCGGCCGCGGTACTGCGACTGCGAACGGTGCACGATGATCGACAGCGCGTCGACCTTGTCGCCGTTGATCAGCATGTCGACCTTCACGACGTCCGACGAGCGGTATTCCTTGAACTCGTAGTCCATCGACGCATAGCCGCGCGACACCGACTTCAGGCGGTCGAAGAAGTCGAGCACGATCTCGGCCATCGGGATTTCGTACGTGAGCTGCACCTGGCGGCCGTGGTACTGCATGTTGATCTGCGAGCCGCGCTTCTGTTCGCACAGCGTGATCACCGAGCCGACATAGTCCTGCGGCATGTACAGGTTCACGGTGACGATCGGCTCGCGGATCTCGCCGATTCGCGCCGGCTCCGGCATCTTCGCCGGGTTCTCGACCATGATCATCGTGCCGTCGCTCTGCACGACCTCGTAGACCACGGTCGGCGCGGTCGTGATGAGGTCCATGTCGAACTCGCGCTCGAGCCGCTCCTGCACGATCTCCATGTGCAGCAGCCCGAGGAAGCCGCAACGGAAACCGAAGCCGAGCGCCTGCGACACTTCCGGCTCGTACTGCAGCGATGCGTCGTTGAGCTTGAGCTTTTCGAGCGACTCGCGCAGCGCGTCGTACTGGTTCGCCTCGACCGGGTACAGGCCCGCGAACACCTGCGGCTTCACTTCCTTGAAGCCCGGCAGCGGCGCGGCGGCCGGCTTGGTCGCGTGCGTGACGGTATCGCCGACCTTCGCGGCCGTCAGCTCCTTGATGCCGGCGATGATGAAGCCCACCTGCCCCGCCGACAGCGATTCGAGATCACGCGACTTCGGCGTGAACACACCGACGTGCTCGACCGGATACTGCGCGCCGGTCGCCATCAGCTTGATCTTGTCTTTCGGACGCAGCGTGCCGTTGACGATGCGCACGAGCATCACGACGCCGACGTAGTTGTCGAACCACGAATCGATGATCAGCGCCTGCAGCGGCGCGTCCGGATCGCCCTTCGGCGGCGGCACCTTCGCGATCAGCGACTCGAGCACGTCCTCGACGCCGAGGCCCGTCTTCGCGCTGCAGCGCGTCGCGTCCGTCGCGTCGATGCCGATCACGTCCTCGATCTCGGCGATCGCGTTCTCCGGGTTCGCGGCCGGCAGGTCGATCTTGTTCAGCACCGGCACGACCTCGACGCCGAGCTCGATCGCCGTGTAGCAGTTCGCGACCGTCTGCGCCTCGACGCCCTGGCTCGCGTCGACGACGAGCAGCGCGCCCTCGCACGCGGACAGCGAACGGCTGACCTCGTACGAGAAGTCGACGTGCCCCGGCGTATCGATCAGGTTCAGGTTGTAGACCTTGCCGTCACGCGCGCGATACGACAGCGCGGCAGTCTGTGCCTTGATCGTGATGCCGCGCTCGCGCTCGATATCCATCGAGTCGAGCACCTGCGCTTCCATTTCACGGTCGGCGAGCCCGCCGCATACCTGGATGATGCGATCCGCGAGCGTCGACTTGCCATGGTCGATGTGCGCGATGATCGAGAAGTTGCGAATATGATCCATTCAGTGCCGATCAAGCGAAAAAGGCGCGCTCGACGACCGCGGAGCACGCCTTGTAAGTCGGTGAAAAAACGGCCTATTTTAGCCGAAAAGCCCTTCGTCGGGCGGCATTTTGGCGGCCGGCCGCCGCGGCGCCGTCAGCACCGGGCGGCGAGTGCGTTCCGCACCCGCGCCTCGTCGAACCGGTGGCGGCATACTTCCGCGCCATCCAGCAGCAGCACGGGCACGTCCTCGTCGTAGCGAGCAACGAGCGCCGCATCCGCGTCGATGTCGACATAATCGACTGCCACCCCGAATTCGGCCGCCACCGGCGCCAGTGCGTCGCGCATGTCGTCGCACAGGTGGCACCAGCCGCGGCCGTAGAGCGTGAACATTGGCGCTCGCGTCACTTCTGGCGCGGGCGCACCGGGATGAACTGCGTGTTGTCGCCGCGCCGCACCAGCACCGCGACCGCCTTCTGCGGGTCGAGCTGCGCGGTGATGTCGGCGAACTGCTTCGCGCTCGTGATGTCGGTGTCGCCGATGCGCAGCACGACATCGCCGCGCTGCAGGCCCGCACGCGCCGCCGGGCCGTCGACATTGTCGACCTGCACGCCATTCTTCAGCTTCAGCGATTTCAGCTGGTCGGCCGGAATGTCACTGACCGTCAGGCCGAGCGCATTGCTCTGGCGCGGTTTCTGCGGCGGATTCTTGCTGCCCGAGTCGGCCTTTGCCGTCGTGTCGCCCTGCGTCTCGGCGATCATGATCGGCAGGTCGCGCGACTGACCCTTGCGCCAGACGGTGACCGTCGCCTTCGAACCCGGCTTCGTGTCGCCGACCATGCGCGGCAGATCCGACGCCGTATCGACCGGACGGCCGTTGAACTTCAGGATGATGTCGCCCGGCTGGATGCCCGCCTTGTCGGCCGGCCCGCCCGGCTCGACGCTGCTGACGAGCGCGCCTTCCGCCTTCGGCAGGCCGATCGAGTCGGCCACGTCCTTCGTCACCTCGCCGATCGCGACCGCGATCCGGCCGCGCGTCACCTTGCCCGACGCCTTCAGCTGGTCGGCCACGCGCATCGCCTCGTCGATCGGAATCGCGAACGAGATGCCCATGAAACCGCCGGTGCGGCTGTAGATCTGCGAGTTGATGCCGATCACCTCGCCCTGCATGTTGATCAGCGGGCCGCCCGAGTTGCCGGGGTTGACGGCCACGTCGGTCTGGATGAACGGCAGGTAGTCGCCGGTGTTGCGCCCCTTCGCGCTGACGATGCCGGCCGTGACGGTGTTGTCGAGGCCGAACGGCGAACCGATCGCGACGACCCATTCGCCGACGCGCACCTTGTTCGAATCGCCGATCGCGACGACCGGCAGGTTCGACGCCTGGATCTTCACGACCGCGACGTCGGTGCGATCGTCGACGCCGATCAGCTTCGCCTTGAACTCGCGCTTGTCGGTCAGCGTCACGTAGATCGTGTCGGCATCATCGACGACGTGCGCATTGGTCATCACGTAGCCGTCGGCGGACAGGATGAAGCCCGAGCCGACGCCGCGATTCTGCTCGGTGTCGGGCGGATTGTCCGGCGCCGGCGCATTTTTCGGATTGCCGGGCGCCTGCGGCAGCGGAATGCCGAAGAAGCGCCGGAAGAATTCCGACATGTCGCCGTTGTCGAACCCCGGCGGGAACGCACCGCGCGGGCCGGAGGACGGCACATTGGCGGTCGTCCGGATGTTCACGACGGCCGGCCCGACCTTTTCGACGAGGTCCGCGAAATCGGGCAGGCTCGCCCCGGGAGCCGCAGCCGCGGTGTGCGGGACGAGCGGCAGGCAAGCCGCCACCGCCGCAACGGCCAGCCATTTGCGCAGCGTGAGTTTCATCATGTCGGAGACGGTAGCGTTACTTGGAAGCCTTGTATTCTATGGCAGACGCAAACTGCTGCAACGTGGCCGGCGGCACTTCGCCGAGCACGGTGATCCAGTAGTCGCCACGGCGCTTGACGAGCACGTGTGTCGCGCCCGTGCTGCCCGCGCCTTCCTTGCGCGTGTTCTTCTCGGCCGGTTCGATGAAAACGGAGATCGTCGCGAGCCCGTCGGTGAAGACGGCCTGGTCGACCGGAATCGGCGGGTCGCCCGCGTCGCGCGCTGCCATCGGCCGCCGCACCTCGCGGATCTTCTGGAAGCCGGCGACGCTCGGCGCGAGCTGCCAGCCCTGCGCCTCCATGTCGACCGGCGCAACGGGCGGACGCACGACCGTCCAGCCGTTCAGGTTCTTCATGCCCGCTGCGATCGCGCTCTTGTCGCCGGCGCCCGCGCCGCCCATCTGCAGTTGCGAGAACGCGATCTGCTCGAGCACGTGGTCGCTCGCGTCCAGCGTCTGCGAGCGCAGCAGCAGGCCCGTGCGGGCATCGGCCCACAGCTTGTAGGTAAAGCGGTATGCGTCCTTCGGCACCAGCTCGACGACTTGCGCGTCGAGCCCCGCGACGCGGTCCTTGCCGAGCAGCTTCGCGTCGTAGACCGACATCACGTGCTCGCCGCTCGCGCCGAGCAGCGCGGGGAAGGAATCGCGGGCCTGCCGGCGCTCGACCACGCACAGCTTGCGCTCGGGCACGAACGTATACAGCTCGTCGTTGTGCCGCAGCAGCTTGCGGGGCTTGCCGTCGAGGCTCTCGATCCGCTCGAATTCGCCGTCGCGGGACGCATAATGGACGATCCGCGACGACTGCACGAATCCGCCGCGCTGATAGACGAACGTGCCTTCGTAACTCTGCTGCTGCGCCGCCTGCTGGATGCGGTCGAGCCAGTCGGCGGCACCTTTGCGGGTCGCGACGGGGTCGTCCGGCTGCTGGGCGTTGGCTTGAAGGGATTGAACGGACAACAGCGCGGCTGCGCAAAGCAGGAGAGCCGGCAGCCGCATCCATCCGGAGATGGCGTGATTCAACCGCAAAGTCCGCATCGGGTTTATTGGCCTGGCGTCGTGGCAACGGCAGCGCGAATCAGCGGCATCGAGCCCGTGACGACAGGCTGCTGCGCGAATTGCTGGTGCGCTTCAAGATATTGGTCGAGACTCGCGTCGCGAATGATGTTGGCGTCCTGCAGACCCGGCTGCGACGGCGCCTGCGCGACTGTCACGCGCTGCAGGTTGCCCTGCTGCTGCGCGGACACCGCCGCGACCTGCACGCCCGGCGCGCCGGCCGTCTGCATCAGCGGAACGACGATCCACGTCAGCGTCGCGGCCGCGGCCGCGACGGCAAACGCCGGCACGACACGCCGGCGCAGCGACAGCAGCTTGCGGGTGACCGGCGCGGCGGCCGGCGCGAGCAGATGCGGCTCGGCCTCGAGGCAGGCCGACATGCGCGCGGTGAACGACGCGCTCAGCACCGGCGACAGCGCCAGATCGTCCGAGCGCAGCGCATCGCCGATCAGGTGGTAATGGGCCCACGCAGCGCGATCCGCGTGGTCGAACTCAGCCAGAAACTGCCCGTGATCCGGGCCGTCGAACATTTCGCCGTCGACCAGAGCGGAAAGGCGCTCGCCACGCGAGCACGCGAACGACTGCGTATTGACCGACCCCATGATGCTCCCCATCTTGCACACCCCGTCGTGACTTCACGACTCTATCCGTAACTAGACCCCGACCCGCCCCGTTTCGCCCGAAACGCTTACCAGCGCTTGCCTTCGGGTGTATCGAGCAGCGGACGCAATTTGGCAGCGATTGCCTCACGGGCCCGGAAAATCCGCGAACGGACCGTCCCGATCGGGCAGCCCATCATCTCCGCGATTTCCTCGTAGCTCAGCCCTTCGATCTCGCGCAGCGTAATCGCCTGGCGCAGCTCCTCGGGCAAGACGGCCATTGCAGCGTTGACCGTCTCGGCAATCTGCTTGCTCATCAACATCGACTCAGGCGTGTTGATATCCCTTAGTTGGTCTGCGTCGGAGAAAGTTTCCGCCTCTTCGGCATCCGCCTCGGTCGAGGTCGGCGCCCGGCGGCCTTGCGTCGCAAGGTAGTTCTTCGCCGTATTCACGGCAATTCGGTACAACCACGTATAGAAAGCCGACTCGCCGCGGAACTGCGGCAGCGCGCGGTAGGCCTTGATGAACGCGTCCTGCGCCACATCCTCGACCTCGGCGGGATCCCGCACGAGGCGCGAGATCAACCGAATGATCTTGCGGTGGTATTTGGAGACCAGGAGTTCGAACGCCGCCTTGTCGCCTTTCTGTACGCGCTCGACCAGAGCCTGATCGATTTCTTTTTCACTCACCTGACAAATCCGTTAACTAGGGATGCAACGCGGAGCGCTATTGTAGCGTTCCCGCGCCGGGCGCTGGTTACGGTCGGTAACTGCCCCGCCGTCATGCCGGCCCCGCCGCGCCCGTGGTTCGCGCCAGCACGGACAGCGCGCTGAACGACGCCGCATCGAGCGCATCGGCCGGAATCAGCAACGCCCGCGCACGGCGCGCGTCGGGCCCGACCGACAGCACGAGCAGCAGGCTGCTCCAGTGAGCGTAACCCGTCACGCGGCCGCGCGCGAGCAGCTGCCCGGTGCGGCCAAACGCCGCAATTTCCCCGAGCGCGTCGATCTGCAGCTCGGCCGGCAGTTGCCGCGCACAGGCACGCGCCGCACCGAACGCCAGCAGCACCGCCGCCGCGATCGCGGCACCGGCGCCGGCCGCAAAGCCCGAGCGTGGCGCGAGAAACAGATGCACCGCGCACGCAGCCGACGCGACGAAAACGGCAAGCATCACGTACGACACGGCCGAGGCCCGCAGCGCGATCCGCTGCGGGCACCCGGCCGAATTAACGAAAGGACTCGTCAAGCGATCCTGCGTCAGGCGCGCTTGAACACCAGCGTGCCGTTGGTTCCGCCAAAGCCGAAGTTGTTCTTCACGGCCACGTCGATCTTCATGTCACGCGCGGTGTTCGCGCAGTAATCGAGATCGCACTCCGGATCCTGGTTGAAGATGTTGATGGTCGGCGGCGACACCTGATTGTGCAGCGCCAGCACCGTAAACACCGACTCCAGGCCGCCCGCGCCGCCCAGCAGGTGGCCGGTCATCGACTTCGTCGAGTTCACGACCATCTTGTACGCGTGCTCGCCGAACGCGGCCTTGACGGCGTCGGACTCGTTCTTGTCGCCGAGCTGCGTCGACGTGCCGTGCGCGTTCAGGTACTGGACCTGGTCCGGGTTCACGCCGGCATCGCGCAGCGCCGCGACCATGCAGCGGCGCGGGCCGTCCATGTTCGGCGCGGTCATGTGGTACGCATCGCCCGACATGCCGAAGCCCGAGACTTCCGCGTAGATCTTCGCGCCGCGCGCCTTCGCCGCCTCGTACTCCTCGAGCACCATCACGCCGGCGCCTTCGCCCAGCACGAAGCCGTCGCGGTCCTTGTCCCACGGACGGGACGCGGTGGCCGGATCGTCATTGCGGGTCGACAGCGCGCGCGCCGCCGCAAAACCGCCGATGCCGAGTGGCGAAACGGTCGATTCGGCGCCGCCCGCGACCATCACGTCGGCGTCGCCTGCCTGGATCAGGCGCGCGGCGAGGCCGATGCTGTGCAGGCCGGTCGTGCAGGCCGTCACGGCCGCGAGGTTCGGGCCCTTCAGGCCGAACATGATGCTCAGGTGACCCGAGATCATGTTGATGATCGAACCGGGCACGAAGAACGGCGAAATCCGGCGTGCACCGCGGTCGACGTAGGTCTGGTGGGTATCTTCGATCATCGGCAGGCCGCCGATGCCGGAGCCGACCAGCACGCCGATGCGTTCCGCATTGGCTTCGGTCACTTCCAGCCCGCTGTCCTTCAGCGCCTGGACGCCGGCGGCGATGCCGTAATGGATGAAGGTATCCATGTTGCGGGCCTCCTTCGCCGGGATGTACTCCTCGGCGCTGAAGCCCTTCACCTCGCCCGCGAAATGCACGGCCAGGTTCGACGGATCGAATTTGGTGACGGTAGCGATACCGGACTTGCCGGCGACGAGATTGGCCCAGCCGTCGGCAACATTATTGCCAACAGGCGAAATCAGCCCCAGGCCTGTAACAACAACACGACGGCGGCTCACGGTAACCTCTTTTCCATTGGATGACAAAAGCAAAAGCCACAGCGGCCACAGGAACCAGCCCTGCAAGCCCTGTGGCTGTTAGTCCGTCCGGCGAGGATGCCGGCAGGATGGCGCGTCAAATGCGACGAAGGCAAAAAGCGCGGACGGCGCTTACGCCTTGACGTTCGCGCGAGCGTAGTCGATCGCTTGCTGAACGGTCGTGATCTTCTCCGCTTCTTCGTCCGGGATTTCCATGCCGAACTCGTCTTCGAGGGCCATCACCAGCTCGACGGTGTCGAGCGAGTCGGCGCCCAGGTCGTTCACGAACGAAGCTTCGTTCTTGATCTCGGCTTCCGCGACGCCCAGTTGTTCAGCGACGATCTTCTTGACACGTTGTTCGATATTGTCCATTACCCCTCCGAGGGAAAGTTCAGATTTACAAGTGCGCGCATTTTATCAGGTTTGCTGCCGGCAAAAACGCACGTTGGCTTGATGGTCGATCAAGCGCCGATCCGCCTGAAAAACGGGATACGGCGCGGATGGTAAACGAAAAACGTTACGACATGTACATGCCGCCGTTCACGTGCAGCGTCGTGCCGGTGATATAACCGGCCTGCGGCGATGCCAGGAACGCGACGGCATGGGCGATGTCCTCCGGGCTGCCGAGGCGGCCGAGCGGAATCTGGGTCTTGAGCGCGGTCTGCTGCTCTTCCGGCAGCGTCTTCGTCATGTCGGTGTCGATGAAGCCCGGCGCGACGCAGTTGACCGTGATGCCGCGGCTGCCGATCTCGCGCGCGAGCGCGCGGGTCATGCCGGCGACGCCGGCCTTCGCGGCCGCATAGTTCGCCTGGCCCGGGTTGCCGGCCGAGCCGACCACCGACGTGATGTTGATGATGCGGCCGCCGCGCGCCTTCATCATCGGGCGCAGCACTGCGCGCGACAGGCGGAACACCGACTTCAGGTTGGTGTCGATCACCGCGTCCCAGTCCTCGTCCTTCATCCGCATCGCGAGCTGGTCCTGCGTGATGCCCGCGTTGTTGACGAGCACGTTCAGCCCGCCGAACTCCTTGACGGTCGCGTCGATCAGCGCCTCGGCAGCCGCCGCGTCGTTGACGTTCAGCACCGCGCCGCGGCCCGTGACGCCCGCTTCCGCGAACCCCGCGGTGATGGCGGCCGCGCCCGATTCGCTCGTCGCCGTGCCGATCACCGTCGCGCCCTGGCGCGCCAGCTCGAGCGCGATCGCCCGGCCGATGCCGCGCGACGCGCCGGTCACGATCGCAACCTGTTTATCGAGAGTCTTGTCCATGAATCGAATGTCCGTTTCTTCGGGAATGGCGCCGCGTCACGCGGTCGCCAGCTTGAGCGCTTCGTCGAGCGACGCCGGATCGAACACCGACGCGCCCGTCAGGCCGCCGTCGATGCGCTTCGTGAGGCCCGCGAGCACCTTGCCCGGACCGCACTCGATCACGTGCGTGACGCCCGTGCCCGCGATGTGCTGCACGCACTCGACCCAGCGCACGGGGCCTGCGGCCTGGCGCACCAGCGCGTCCTTGATCGCGGCCGGATCGCTCGTCACCGCGACGTCGATGTTGTTGACGACCGGGATCTGCGGCGCCTTCACGTCGACGCTCGCAAGATAGTCGCGCAACTGGTCCGACGCCGGCTTCAGCAGCGACGAATGGAACGGTGCCGACACCGGCAGCGGCAGCGCGCGCTTCGCGCCCTTCGCCTTCGCGATCTCGCAGGCCTTCTCGACGGCCGCCTTGTTGCCGGCGATCACGACCTGCGCCGGCGCGTTGAAGTTGACCGCTTCGACGACGCCCGCTTCCGCGGCTTCGGCGCACACCGCGCGCACCGTGTCATCGTCGAGGCCGAGAATCGCAGCCATCCCGCCCTGGCCGACCGGCACCGCGGTCTGCATCGCCTGCGCGCGAAAGCGCACGAGCGGCACCGCATCCTTGAACGCGATCGCGCCGGCGGCGACGAGCGCCGTGTATTCGCCGAGGCTGTGGCCCGCGACGATCGACGGCGCCGGGCCGCCTGCCTGCTGCCACGCGCGATAGCACGCGTACGCGGCCGTCAGCATCACGGGCTGGGTGTTGGTGGTGAGATTCAGTTCTTCAGCCGGACCTTCGGCAATCAGCTTGCCGAGATCCTGGTTGAGCGCATCGGACGCTTCCTGGAGCGTTTCGCGCACGACAGCCAGATCGGCGAATGCGTTGAGCATGCCGACCGACTGCGAGCCCTGCCCCGGAAAAACGAATGCAAATTTCATATCGTCCCCAATTGAATCGATTCAGACGGCGCGCGCGAACGGCGCGCCGGATGGGAGCGCGCGCAGCAGTTGCGCGCGGCGGATCAGAAGCGGAAGACGGACGCGCCCCACGTGAAGCCGCCGCCGACGCCTTCGATCAGCACGTGCTGGCCGCGCTTGATGCGGCCATCGCGCACCGCGGCATCGAACGCGAGCGGGATCGACGCGGCCGACGTGTTGCCGTGCTCGCCGACCGTCACGACCATGCGCTCCTGCGGCAGGCCAAGCTTGCGGCAGGTGCTCGTCATGATGCGGATGTTGGCCTGGTGCGGGATCAGCCAGTCGACCTGCTCGGGCGCGAGGTTCGCTTTCGCGAGCGCCTCGATCGCGACCTTCTCGAGCACGTTGACCGCGAGCTTGAACACGGCCTGGCCATCCATGTGAAGAAATGCGCTGCCTTCGATCACGCCGCGATTGACGTTGCCCGGCGTGCAGAGGATGTTCGAGTAGCTGCCGTCCGCGTGCAATGCGCTGCCGAGCACGCCCGGCTCTTCCGACGCGGACAGGATCACCGCGCCCGCACCGTCGCCGAACAGCACGCAGGTCGTGCGGTCCTTGAAATCGAGGATGCGCGAGAACGTCTCCGCGCCGACGACGAGCGCCGTGCGGTGCTGGCCGCTGCGGATGAAGCTGTCGGCCGTCGCCACCGCATACGCGAAGCCGGAACACACGGCCTGCACGTCGAACGCGGCGCCGCCGTTCTTGATGCCGAGCTTGTTCTGCAGCAGGCACGCAGTGCTCGGGAACACGAAATCGGGGGTCGAAGTCGCGACGATGATCAGGTCGATCGACTGCGGATCGATGTCGGCCGCCTCGATCGCGCGCCGCGATGCTTCGAGCGCGAGATCGCTCGTCGTGACGTCCGGTGCCGCGAAGTGACGCGCATGGATGCCCGTGCGCGCAACGATCCACTCGTCGCTCGTCTCGATGCCGTCCTGCGCGAGACGATCGGCCAGCTGCTGGTTCGTGACGCGGTCGGGCGGCAGGTAGCTGCCCGTGCCGAGCACGCGGGAATAGAGAGTCGATTGGGCCATTTATGCTTTAGAGGATAGCGCAGCGGAGGGCTCGGCGTGATGGCCTGCGGCGGGACTCGCCTGGCCCGCGCCGCTCGCGTCGTGCCCGCCGTCGCCGAGCGACACGGAATTGTCCGCCATCGCGCGCGCGAGGCGCTCCAGCACGCCGTTTTTGACGGCATCATACCCGCGTTTGATCGCCCACTCAAACGCGTAGGCGTCCGCGGAACCGTGGCTCTTGATCACGAGGCTCTTCAGGCCCAGCAGCGCCGCGCCGTTGTACTGGCGGTGGTCGACGCGCTTCTTGAAGCGCATCAGGACCGGCAGCGCGAGGAACGCCATCAGCTTCGACATCAGCGAACGGCCGAACTCCTCGCGGATGATGTCGGACAGCATCTGCGCGAGCCCTTCGGACGTCTTCAGCGCGACGTTGCCGACGAAACCGTCGCAGACGATCACGTCGACGGTGCCCTTGTAGATGTCGTTGCCTTCGACGTTGCCGCGGAAATTGAGCGTGCTCGCGCGCAGCAGTTCGCCCGCGCGCTTGATCGTCTCGTTGCCCTTGATGACTTCTTCGCCGATGTTCAGGAGGCCGATCGTCGGCCGCTCCTTGCCTTCGAGCGCGGCCACGAGCGCGTGCCCCATCTCGGCGAACTGCAGCAGGTGCTGCGGTTCGCAATCGACGTTCGCGCCGAGGTCCAGCATCATCGTGTAGCCGGTCGGGTTCGGCAGCGCGAACGCGATCGCGGGCCGCTCGATGCCGGGCAGCGTCTTCAGCACGTAACGGGAAACGGCCATCAGCGCGCCGGTGTTGCCGGCGGAGATGCAAGCCTGGGCCTCGCCTTCTTTGACGTGATTGAGAGCGACGCGCATCGAAGAGTCCTTCTTCTTGCGCAATGCCACTTCAACGGGATCGTCCATCGCCACGACTTCGGTGGCGGGCACGATGGACAGCGCAGGGTCGTCGAGCGCCTTGCACTTCTTGAGCTGCGCACGGATCGCACTCTCGATGCCGACGAGCATCAGGTGCGCATCGGGATGCGCGCGAACGAACTTGACTGCCGCGGGAACGGTCACGGACGGGCCGTGGTCGCCTCCCATGCAATCGATTGTGAGCTTTACTGTCATGGAATGCGACGAATTTCAGGCACAAAAAAGCGGCAGTTGAATGCCGCCTTTTTGTTGAGCCAGGAAAGTGTCAAGCGAACCAGTTGTCACGCGAACGGCGATCGTAGCGCGCAACGCGTGACTTGACGCTTAGTCGTTCTTCGTCTTGACGACTTTCTTGCCGCGATAGTAGCCGTTCGGGCTGATGTGGTGACGCATATGCACTTCACCCGTGCTCGGCTCGACCGCCAGCGGCGTCGTCGTCAGGAAATCGTGCGAACGATGCATGCCGCGCTTCGACGGCGACTTCTTGTTTTGCTGAACTGCCATGACAAACTCCTAAAAATTTTCCGGATTCTAACACAGCCCGATCCGGCGCTTAACTACCCTGGCCCACGGCCTTTACGCCTTCCCGCGCTTCAACTGCTCAGTGTTTCTTGTTGCCGTCCTCGTCCTTCTTCAGCGCTTCGAGCGCTGCGAACGGATTCGGCCGTTTGCCCTCGTCCCCGGCTTCCCCGGACTCGTCGTCCGATTCTTCCGCGGGACCGCTCGCACCCGACACGAGGCTTTCGTGAACCGCCGGGCAAACCTCGTGCTTGGGCACGAGCGGCAGCGAAAGCAGCAACTCCTCCTCGATCAAGTCGACGAGATCGAAATGGCGGGAGCCTACGATCACATCGGCTTCATCGTCGTCGAGCGGAAATTCTTCAGCTTCTTCTTCGGTCGCCACGATCCGGTACGTCATATCGACGTCGAACCCCTGATCGTACGGGCTCATGCAGCGCTGGCACGTGAGCCACGCATGGCCGTGCAGCGCGAGGCGCAGATACGGCTGCTGCCCGTCGGCGCCGTCGTCCTGCAGTTCCTTCTGCGAGAACCCTTCCGCCTGCCACGTGAAGACCGTGTCGCGATCTGGCGCGTCCGCCGGCACTTCGTTTAACATGCGCGGCAGTTGCGAAAGGTGCACTGCACCCGACGCCTGCCGCCCGCTGCGGGCGAATTCGAACAGGTCGATCGCGCGCGGATCGAGCGAAACCGCAGGTTTGCCAGAGGAAGGATTCATGTGCGCTCCTGCGTGTCGAGCCGGCTCGGCGCCGTGGACTTCCGAAGACCCGGCGGGCACCCAACGGGAGCCTGCCGATGAAAAGCGGGAAAGCATACCTGTTTTATCTTTTACAGTCAATCACTTAAGCTGGCGCCCGCGCACCGCCGTGTGGCGCCCTACGACTCACCGATCCAACCGACCATGCCGGACACCCTTTGCCGCCCGCCGCGGCTGATTCTTGCCTCCAGTTCCCGTTACCGCCGCGCGCTGCTCGCGCGCCTCGGCATACCGTTCGACGTCGTGTCGCCCGACATCGACGAAACCCCGCTGCCCGGCGAGTCGCCTGCCGCGACCGCGCTGCGCCTGTCCGGCGCGAAGGCGCGCGCGGTCGCCGCGACGATCGATGCGCCGGACGGCGTGCTCGTGATCGGCTCCGACCAGGTCGCGACCTTCGACGGCCTGCAGATCGGCAAGCCCGGCACGCACGAGCGCGCGCTCGCGCAGCTCGTCGCGATGCAGGGGCGCGACGTCGAATTCCACAGCGCGCTGTGCCTGTACGACAGCCGCACCGACGAAACGCACACCGAAGACATCGTGACGCGCGTGCGCTTCCGCACGCTGCCCGAGGCCGAACTCGACGCGTACCTGCGCGCGGAAACGCCGTACGACGTCGCGGGCAGCGCGAAGTCCGAAGGGCTCGGCATCGCGCTGCTCGACGCGATTGACTCGGACGACCCGACCGCGCTCGTCGGCCTGCCGCTGATCGCGCTGACCCGGATGCTGCGCACCGCCGGCTACCCGCTGTTTGCTACGCAAGGAGACCGCGCATGACGGCCGGCACGCTCTATCTGGTACCGAACACGCTCGGCGACGGCGACGAAACGATGCTGGCCGCCGTGTTGCCCGCGGCCGTGCAGGCACGCGCGGGCACGCTCGGCTACTACATCGGCGAGAACGCGAAGACCACGCGTGCGTTCCTGAAGAAGATCGGCACGACACGCCCGATCCAGGAGATCGAGATCCGCGAACTGAACGTGAACACGCCGGCCGGCGAGGTCGACCGGCTGCTCGCGCCGATCCTGGCCGGCGCGGACGCCGGGCTCGTGTCCGAGGCCGGCTGCCCGGCCGTCGCCGATCCCGGCGCGCTGCTGGTGCGCCGCGCGCACGAGCGCGGCGTGAAGGTCGTGCCGCTCGTCGGGCCGAGCTCGATCCTGCTCGCGCTGATGGCGTCGGGCCTGAACGGCCAGAGTTTCGCGTTCAACGGCTACCTGCCGGTCGACGCGGCCGCGCGCACGAAACGGCTGCGCGAGCTCGAGCAGTTGTCGCGCAAGGCCCGCCAGACGCAGATCTTCATCGAGACGCCGTACCGCAATCACGCGATGCTCGACACGCTCGTCGCAACCTGCGCGCCGTCGACGCTGATCTGCGTCGCGGCCGACCTGACGCTCGCGACCGAGACGATCGCGAGCCGCACCGCGGCGGATTGGAAAAAGGCGCCTGTGCCGAATCTGCACAAGCGCCCTGCGATCTTCCTGCTGCTGGCGAACTGACGGCGCGCGCCCGCTGCGGCGGTGGCGCGGTGGCGCGGCAGTGTTGTGGCAAGCCATCCGGCGCGCGGCCGGCGCAAACCCGTCGCGACACCGCCGGCAGCGAGCCGTGACCAGCCCGCCACCGGCGGAAACCGCGCCTAGCGCAGGCTCAACTGCGCGCCCGCCGCCAGCGCCTTCATCGCGGCATTGCCGACCTCCGCGCCGAACTTGCGTGCGACGCGGTTCGTCAGGCTTTCCTTCACCGTGTAGTCGACGAGATCCGGCGCCTTCAGCACGTCGCGCGCGACCGTGTCGGTCGTGCCGTAGCCATCGGCAAGCCCAAGCTCCACGCTCTTCTCGCCGGTCCAGAACAGGCCCGAGAACATGTCGGGCGTCTCGTGCAGGCGTGCGCCGCGACCGTCCTTCACGGCCTTGATGAACTGCGCATGCACCTGGTCGAGCAGCGCCTGCGCGTGTACGTCCATCTTCGCGGTTTCGGGTGAGAACGGATCGTAGAAGCCCTTGTTCTCGCCCGACGTGTGCAGGCGGCGCTCGACGCCGAGCTTGTTCATCAGGCCGGTAAAGCCGAAACCGTCCATCAGCACGCCGATCGAGCCGACGATGCTGGCCTTGTCGACGTAGATCTTGTCGGCCGCCGACGCGATGTAATAGCCGCCCGACGCGCACATGTCGCCCACGACCACATAGAGCGGCTTGCTCGGGTACTTTGCGCGCAGGCGCTTGATCTCGTCGTAGACCATGCCGGCCTGCACGGGGCTGCCGCCCGGGCTGTTGATCTGCAGCACGACACCGACCGTGCCGTCGTCGTCGAACGCGCTGTCGAGCGCGGTGTTGATGTCTTCCGCGTTCGCGTTGGTGCCCGCCGCGATCTCGCCGTCGATCGTCACGAGCGCCGTGTGCCGGCCGCCCGCCGAGAACTTCGAATCGCTCGAGAAATCGATCAGCGCGAACGCGAGCAGCAGGAGCACGCCGAGGAACGCGAAGCGGAAAAAGATCTTCCAGCGCCGCGCCGCGCGCTGCTCCTTCACCGCCGCGAGCGCGATCCGCTCGAGCGCCGCGCGCTCCCAGTTCGGTTCGCGACCGTCGGAGCGGGAAGAGGAATCGGGAGGAGTCGGTTGGTCGGCCATGCGTGGTTGTCGTCAGTCAAGGGTGGCGGGGCGCAGATCCGCGTCGGGCAGCCAGAATACCGCGCGACCGTCCGGCGTGTCGCGCTCGTCGACCTCGACCGGGCGCAGGCGCGCGCCGCGGCACGGGCCGCCGACGCACTTGCCGGTGTCCGGCGCGTAGATCGCACCGTGCGTCGCGCACATCAGGTACAGGCCGGACGACTCGAAGAACTGCCCCTCGACCCAGTCCAGCTCCATCGGCACGTGCGCGCAACGGTTCAGGTAGCCGTACGCGCGCCCATCATAGCGGACGAAGAACACGACGACCGGTTCGCCGCGCAGCGTCGCGTCGACGCGCACGCCGGCGCCGCGGTCGGCCAGCGCGTCCGCCGCGCACACCCGTACGGGCGCCGGTGTGGATGCGGTGCTCATGCGTGTTCGCGCAGCCAGCCGGCCAGCGCGTCGACGTCCGCCGCGACAAAGCGCGGCGCCAGCGCGGCGAGCGCGTCGGCCGAATGCGCGCCGTACGCGACACCGATCCCGGCAGCGCCCGCACTCGCGGCCATCTGCAGGTCGTGCGTCGTGTCGCCGATCATCACCGTCCGCGCCAGATCCTGCCCCAGTTCCCGCGACAGCTCCTGCAGCATCGCCGGATGCGGCTTCGAGAACGTCTCGTCCGCGCAGCGCGTCGCGTCGAACAGGCTGGTCAGCTTCGCCTGGTCAAGCGCACGGTTCAGCCCCACCCGCCCCTTGCCGGTCGCGACCGCGAGCAGGTAGCCCGTGTCGCGCAGCTCGGCGAGCAGCTCGCGCACGCCGGCGAACAGCTCGATGCGCTGGTCCTTGATCAGGTAGTGATACCGGTAGCGCTCGGCGAGGCGCGGATATTCGGCCGGATCGAGGGTCGGAGCGGTAATCTGCAGCGCGTCGCGCAGCCCGAGGCCGATCACGTAGCGGGCCGCCTCGTCGGACGGCGTGGGCAGACCGAGATCGCGGCATGCTGCCTGGATGCTGAAGGCGATATGCGCCGTCGAATCCATCAGCGTGCCGTCCCAGTCGAAGACGATCAGATCAAATTGCTGTCGTGCCATGCGTTTCAAGCGGTATCGCGCAATGCGCTCAGTTGGTCGAGGAAGCGCCGGCATTCGTCCGGCAGCGGCGCGTCGAACTGCAACGCCTCGCCGGTCAGCGGATGCGCGAGCCGCAGCCGGTGCGCATGCAGGAACATCCGCTTGAGCGACGGCTGCGCGTTCGCGCGTGCGAGCGCCTTGTTCAGGGCGAAATCGCCGTACTTGGCGTCGCCGACGATCGGCAGGCCGAGATGGGCGAGATGCACGCGAATCTGATGGGTCCGACCCGTTTTAAGTTCCGCCTCGACGAGCGCGTACTCGGGCCAGCACTCGATCAGGTTGAAGACGGTATGCGACGGCAGCCCGTCATCCTGCACACGGACGCGCCGCTCCCCTTCCGGGGTCGAATACTTGAACAGCGGTACCTTGACTGCGCGGCGGCGGCCCCAGTCGGACTGCCACTCGCCATGCGCGCACGCGAAATAGCGCTTGTCCATCCGGTTCTCGCGGATCTGCTCGTGCAGTCCGACGAGCGCGGCGCGCTTCTTCGCAAGCATCAGGATGCCGGACGTCTCGCGGTCGAGCCGGTGCACCAGTTCGAGGAATTTCGCGCGCGGACGCGCCTGGCGCATCTGCTCGATCACGCCGAACGCGACGCCGCTGCCGCCGTGCACCGCGATGCCGGCCGGCTTGTCGATGACGAGCATCGCGTCGTCCTCGAACAGCACGTCGAAATGCGCGGGCGGCACGACCGGCGTGTCGGCGCGCGCGAGGTCGGCCGCGGCCACGCGTACCGGCGGCACGCGCACGATGTCGCCATATGCGAGCCGGTACTGCGCGTCGACCCGGCCCTTATTGACGCGGACTTCCCCGCTGCGCAGGATCCGGTAGATATGGCTTTTCGGCACGCCTTTACAGACGCGCAACAGGAAGTTGTCGATCCGCTGACCGGCAGCGTTTTCGTCGATCTCGACCATCGAGACCTGGCCACTTGTGACCGAATTCTGGGATATTTTGCCTAACTCATTCATACTGAATATAATTTTGCCCAGCCTGACGTAGCGGGTGGCCTGACCGGCCGGCCTGGACGGCTTGGGTGAGGCGCAAGCGCAAACCGTCATTTTACTTGCGCCGGGGGCTGGCTGCTCGCCCCGAACCAAGAGAAGCAGCAAGTTGCACGCACGGCGCCGGCCGCCGGCAAGGATCGCGCCCACAGGCGGATTCGGTCGGCAAGGCGCCGCGGTAACGGAAAGTTGGTTGAAAAGAATTTAATTGGCAGCCGGGCGGCGCGATGCGCGCCCGTACCGGCTGCCGGTTGCGAAAATTACGGCGTTGCGCCCGATTTGGCCCCGCGAAGCGTGCGGGGACTGGCGACGTCAAACCAGGGAAGTACACCCCAGGCGGGAAAGTCGGGCTGGATTCGATACTCCCCGCTGCGGCCGAAGCCGCAGCATCTGCCGCCCGTCGGCGCGCGCGACTCACTGCGCGCGCCCGTGGCAATGCCGGTCTCAGGCTTAGCGCGCTTTCGCAGCGTGCGGTGTGTGAACGCCATGCTTTGAAGCCGTATTCGCAGGTGCCCTTTGGCCGCCGGCCCCGTCGTTCGGGACCCAAGCGCCTATTCAGGCAATTCTCCCCGCCATCGTTCCCGCTCCAGCGTGCTTGTGACAACACAACAAGGCGCGGCCTGCCGTCGTCCCCGCTCTCCCGGCTGACAACCGTGAGGCGCCGGCAGCAGAGCCGCCTGGAGTCGTTCATGAAACGCATGCTGTTCAATGCGACGCAGCAGGAGGAGCTGCGCGTCGCCATCGTCGATGGGCAAAAACTCATCGACATCGACATCGAAACCGCCGGACGCGAACAGCGCAAAGGCAATATCTACAAGGGTGTCGTCACCCGCATCGAGCCGTCGCTCGAAGCGTGCTTCGTCAACTACGGCGAAGACCGCCACGGCTTCCTGCCGTTCAAGGAAGTCGCCCGCCAGTACTTCAAGGAAGGCGTCGACATGCGCTCCGCGCGCATCCAGGACGCGCTGCGCGAAGGCCAGGAGCTGATCGTCCAGGTCGAGAAGGAAGAGCGCGGCAACAAGGGCGCGGCCCTCACCACCTTCATCTCGCTCGCCGGCCGCTACCTCGTGCTGATGCCGAACAACCCGCGCGGCGGCGGCGTGTCGCGCCGCATCGAGGGCGACGAGCGCCAGGAACTGCGCGAAACGATGGCGCAGCTGCAGATTCCGGACGGCATGAGCATGATCGCCCGCACCGCGGGCATCGGCCGCAGCGCCGAGGAACTGCAGTGGGACCTGAACTACCTGCTGCAGCTGTGGCGCGCGATCGAAGCGGCGTCGCAAAGCGGCAACCCCGGCCAGCCGATGCTGATCTACCTGGAATCGAGCCTCGTGATCCGCGCGATCCGGGACTATTTCCAGCCGGATATCGGCGAGATCCTGATCGACACGACCGAGATCTACGATCAGGCCCGTGCGTTCATGGACATCGTGATGCCGGACAACGTCGCGAAGGTGAAGCGCTACCACGACGACGTGCCCCTCTTCTCCCGCTTCCAGATCGAGCACCAGATCGAAACGGCCTACTCGCGCACGGTGCCGCTGCCGTCGGGCGGCGCGATCGTGATCGACCACACCGAGGCGCTCGTCGCGATCGACGTGAACTCGGCGCGCGCGACCAAGGGCGCGGACATCGAGGAAACGGCAACCCGCACGAACCTCGAAGCGGCCGACGAAGTTGCCCGCCAGCTGCGTCTGCGCGACCTCGGCGGCCTGATCGTGATCGATTTCATCGACATGGAATCGGCGAAGAGCCAGCGCGAAGTCGAGCAGCGCCTGAAGGATGCGTTGAAGCATGACCGTGCCCGCGTGCAGATGGGCAAGATCTCGCGCTTCGGCCTGATGGAGCTGTCGCGCCAGCGGCTGCGTCCGGCGCTGTCCGAAGGCAGCCACGTGACCTGCCCGCGCTGCAACGGCACCGGCCATATCCGCGACACCGAATCGTCCGCGCTGCAGGTCCTGCGGATCATTCAGGAAGAGGCGATGAAGGAAAACACCGCGGCGATCCACTGCCAGGTGCCGGTCGAGGTGACCGCCTTCCTGCTCAACGAAAAGCGCCAGGAAATCAACAAGATCGAGTCGCGCTTCAAGGTCGGCATCGTGCTGATCCCGAACAAGCACCTCGATACGCCGCACTACAAGCTCGAGCGCCTGCGCCACGACGACGCGCGCCTCGACGACCCGCGCGCGTCGTGGAAGATGGCCGAGGAAGCGGCCCGCGAAATGGAGTCGGAAACCGGCTACAGCAAGCGCACCGCCGACGTGAAGCCGAAGCAGGAAGCCGCGGTCAAGGGCATTACGCCCGAGCGTCCGGCACCGAGCCCGGCGCCGCAGCGCGCGGCAGAACCGGCGCCCGCACCGGCACCGGCGCCTGTCGCCCCGGCAAGCGGCGGTTTCATCAGCTGGCTGAAGGGCCTGTTCGGCATGCAGCCGGCAGCACCGGCTCCGGCCCCGGCGCCTGTGCAGGAACAGGCCGCGGGCCGTCCGGTTCGCGAGCGCACCGAAAAGACCGAGCAACGTGGCGAGCGCGGCGGCGACCGCACTCGCAACCGCCGCGGTGGCGCCCAGCAGCCGCAGGGCGGCCGCGACCAGGCTGCCGCCGGCCGTGGCCAGCCGCAGCGCCCGGAGCGCGAAGGCAAGGAAGCCCGCGAACCGCGTGAAGGCCGCGAGGGTCGCGAAGGCCGTGGCCAACGAGAGCAACGCGAAGCCCGTGAGGGTCGCGAGGCACGCGAACCGCGTGAACAACGCGAGCCGCGCGAGCCGCGCGAACCGCGTGAACAACGCGAGCCGCGCGAGCGCGTTGAGCGCGTCGAGCAGCCGGAAACCGTCGAAGCAGCCGGCCGTGGCGAGCGCCAGGAACGCGGCGAGCGTCGCGAGCGCGGTGAACGCCGCAAGCCGACCCAGCACGCGGCTACGCTCGAGACCGTGACCCGCGGCGAAAGCCATGCGGAACCGGTCGAAGACAAGGTTGCCGCAGCCGAACTGCCCGGCGCCGACGTGATGGCTGACGCCGAAGCCGGCGCACGAGACGGCGAGGAGCGTCGCCGCCGCCGCCGCGGCCGCCGTGGCGGTCGTCGCGAACGCGACGAAGACGGCGCGATCGTCGCCCACGCAGAGGAAGGCGCGGACGGCGAAGCCGTCGCCATGCCGGCAGCCGAGTCGGCAGACGAGCCGGTAACGCACGCGGCACCGGTCGCGACGATCGAGCCGGCGCACACCGCCGCACCGGCAGCCGTAGCCGCCGTCGCGGCAGCAGGCGCGGTCGTTGCGGAAGCCGCAGCAGCGCACGCCGAGCCGGCCCAGCCGGCCGCAGTCGACACGCAGCCGGCCCCGGCCCGCGTCGACGAAGCCCCGGCAGCGCCCGCCATTGCAGCGCAACCCGCCGAAGCGGTCGCCGCTGCGCCCGCGGCCGAAGCCGAAGCCGGCCCTGCCCCGGTCGCCGTGTCGCCGACCGACGCGTTCGAGGTGCCCGAGGCTGCTGCGGCAGTCGTTGCCCCGCAACCGGCACCGGTCGCGGAGGTCGCACCGGCCGTCGCAGCTGAAGCTGCCCCGGCACCGGTTGCCGAACCGGCTCACGTCGAACCGGCTCATGTCGAACCGGCTCATGTCGAACCGGCACCGGTCGCGGCCGCCGAAGCGGCACCGGCAGCGGTGGTCGAGCCCGTGCAACCGGCCGCCGCGGCGCCCGCTGCGGCCAGCCTCGAGACGGTGCTGATGCAGGCCGGCCTCGTGTGGGTGAACACGGACGCCGGCAAGCTCCGCGCCGCCCAGGACGCCGCCGCGCAGCTCCCGCGCACTGCCCGCGTGCCGCGCGAACGCAAGGCGCTGCCGCCCGTCGACTCAACGCCGATGCAGCAGGTGGAAACGACGCATCACTGATCGCGTTCGCCACGACGAAAAAGCCCGCTTCGGCGGGCTTTTTCACGTCCGCGCTGCGGGTTTCCGCCCCGGGTCCGGCCGGGCGCTTGCAGCTAGAATAGAGGTCTGGCTCGCACAACTTTCAACATGTCCCGACGCATCATTCCCCTCGCCGACGTCAGCGGCATGCCTGACGTCTCCGGCGCCGCGCACACCCCCGACGGCCTGTTGCGCGACACGCTCGCGCGGCCGCTGCGCGACCTGCGCATCTCGGTGACGGATCGCTGCAATTTCCGCTGCGTGTATTGCATGCCGCGCGCGGTCTTCGACAAGGATTATCAGTTCCTGCCGCACAGCGCGCTGCTCACGCTCGAGGAAATCGAGCGGATCGCGCGGCTGTTCGTCGCACACGGCGTCGAGAAGATCCGGATCACGGGCGGCGAGCCGCTGCTGCGCAAGAATCTCGAATTCCTGATCGAGCGCCTCGCGCGCCTGACGACGCACGACGGCCGCCCGCTCGACCTGACGCTGACGACCAACGGATCGCTGCTCGCCCGCAAGGCGCGCGCGCTGAAGGACGCCGGGCTCACGCGCGTGACGGTCAGCCTCGATGCGCTCGACGATGCGCTGTTCAAGCGCATGAACGACGCCGATTTCGCAAGCGCCGACGTGCTCGACGGGATCTTCGCCGCGCAGGCCGCCGGCCTCGAGCCCGTCAAGGTCAACATGGTCGTGAAGCGGGGCACGAACGACAGCGAAATCCTGCCGATGGCGATGCGCTTCCGCGGCACGGGCGTGATTCTGCGCTTCATCGAGTACATGGACGTCGGCACGTCGAACGGCTGGAACATGACCGAAGTGCTGCCGTCCGCCGCCGTCGTCACGCGCATCGCCGAGCATTTCCCGCTCGTCCCGCTCGACGCCCACACGGCGGCCGAGACCGCGCAGCGCTGGGGCTATGCTGACGGCAGCGGCGAGATCGGCGTGATCTCCAGCGTCACGCAGGCGTTCTGCGGCGAGTGCACGCGGGCGCGCCTGTCGACCGAAGGCAAGCTGTACCTGTGCCTGTTCGCGTCGGCCGGTCACGACCTGCGCGCATTGGTGCGCGGCGGTGCGAGCGACGCCGAGATCGCGACCGCGATCGCACGCATCTGGCAGGCCCGCACCGACCGCTATTCGCAACTGCGCGGCAGCGCGACGCCCGATACGGCCCCCGAAGGTGCCGCCAAACGCGTCGAGATGTCGTACATCGGCGGCTGACCCCGACGCGCGATGCCCGCTTCCGCTCCCCCGACGATCGCCGGCCTGCTGCTTGCAGGCGGACGCGCGACGCGCATGGACGGCGCCGACAAGGGCCTGCAGCTGCTGGACGGCACGCCGCTCGCGCTCCACGTGCTGCGCCGTCTCGCGCCACAGGTCGGCGAGACGCTGATCAGCGCGAACCGCCACCTCGACCGCTACGCCGAACTGGGTGCGCCGTTCGGTGCGCGCGTGGTGGCAGACGCGACGCACGACTTTCCCGGCCCGCTCGCCGGGCTGCTTGCCGGCATGCGCGCCGCGCACGCGCCGCTCGTCGCGTGCGCCCCCTGCGATTCGCCGTTCCTGCCCGACGATCTCGTCGCCCGGCTGCATGCGGCGCTCGTCGAACGGCAAGCGGACATCGCGATGGCCGTCACTGTCGACGCGCGTCAGGAACGCTCGCCCCAGCCGACCTTCGCGCTGCTGCGCACGTCGCTCGCCGGCGATCTCGCGGCACGGCTCGACGCCGGCGACCGCAAGGTTCGTGCGTGGTACGCACGCCACAAGACGGTCGAAGTCGAGTTTCACGACGAGCGTGCGTTTTACAATGCCAACTCTTGGCAGGAACTCGCCGTGCTCGCCCGTCGCTGACGGCACCGGCCCCGTTCCCGCGCGCCGCCCTGCCGCACGCGACACCGCGCTCACCGCCGCTCTCGCCCTGCCGGCCACGAACCCCGGCCACCAACCCGATAAGCCTCGCGGCGCAGTCCGACTCATGACCACGCAACCCTCGCCTGCCTCCCGACCCGCCCCAGACGATCACGCGCCGCTGTCGCTCGCCGACGCACAAGCGCTTGCGTGCCATTGCGCGGCGCCGGTCGACGCATGCGACACGGTGTCGCTGCGCGACGCGCTCGACCGCGTGCTCGCGGCCGACGTGACGGCGCCGTTCGACATCCCGGCGTACGACAACTCGGCGATGGACGGCTATGCGTTCAATGGCGACGACTGCGCGCACGCGCCGCCCGGCGGCGACGTGACGCTCGCGATCGCGGGCACGGCCTTCGCCGGCCGTCCGTTCGACGGCGTCTTGCCCGCGCAGGGCTGCATCCGCATCATGACGGGCGCCCCGCTGCCCGCCGGGTGCGACACGGTGATCCCGCAGGAGCGCGTGGCCGTGCAGGACGGCACGATCCGTTTCGCCGCGCGCGACGTGTCGCGCGGCGCGAACTGCCGCAAGGCCGGCGAGGATCTCGCGCGCAGCGCGTGCGCGCTCGCCGCGGGCCGGATCCTGCGCCCGGCTGACCTCGGGCTGCTTGCGTCGTTCGGCATCGCCGACGTCACCGTCCGCCGCCGCCTGCGCGTCGCCGTGTTCTCGACCGGCGACGAATTGCGTCCGCCCGGTGCGCCGCTCGACCGCGGCATGCTGTACGACAGCAATCGCTGGATGCTGGTCGCGATGCTCGAACGCCTGAATGTCGAACCGGTCGATCTCGGCATCGTCCGCGACGATCCCGCCGCGCTCGAGGCGGCGCTGCGCGACGCGGTCGCCGCGCAGGTCGATGCGGTGATCACGTCGGGCGGCGTGTCGGTCGGCGAAGCGGATTTCACGCGCGACGTGATGGCGCGGCTCGGCGACATCACGTTCGCGAGCCTCGCGCTGCGGCCCGGACGGCCGCTCGCCTGCGGCATGCTGGCCCCGCCGTCCGCCGGCGCGCGCGGAGCGCTGTTCTTCGGCCTGCCCGGCAATCCTGTGGCGTCCGCGGTGACCTTCCACGCAATCGTGCGTCCCGCGCTGCTCGCGATGGCCGGCGCGCAGGTGCCGCCGCCCGCGCTGTATCGCGCGTTCAGCACGCAACCGCTGAAGAAGCGCCCTGGCCGCACCGAATACCTGCGCGGCGTCGCCACGCGCGCCGCCGACGGCAACTGGCACGTCGCGCCGGCCGGCTCGCAGAGTTCCGCGTCGCTGAGCGGCCTCGCCGCCGCCAACTGCTTCATCGTTCTCGGCCATGACGCGGGTGCGGTCGACGCCGGCGCGCCGGTCGACATCCTGCCGTTCGACGGCCAGATCTGAATTCCACTATCGGTATATCTCTACGGGGGCAATCCACACATGAAGAAACAAATTTCGTCGATCGCCGCGGGACAGACCGCCAAGGCGCTGATCCTCGTCTACCTGACGTTCAGCGTGCCGATCGTGCTGCTCGGCATCCTCGTCGCGTACATCCGCTACGGGATGGTCGAGCTGAGCACGATCCTGAGCGCGCTGCTGCTGAACGCAATCCTCGGCTTCGTGCTGCTGTGGATCGCCTGCCACGCGTACAACTGGGTCGCGTCGCGCTTCGGCGGCATCGAGATCGTGCTGTCCGACCCGCCGGAGGAAGCATGAGCAGCCAACCGCTGATCCGCGCGGCCGAAGCCCGCGACGTCGACGCGATCCTCGCGCTGATGCGCGAGCTGGCCGAATTCGAGAAGCTCACGCACCTGTTCGTCGCGACCGACGACGACCTCGCCGATGCGCTGTTCGGCCCGCATCCGGCCGCAGAGGCGCTCGTCGCGGAGCGCGACGGCGCGCTCGTCGGCTATGCGCTGTTCTTCCACAACTATTCGACGTTTCTCGGCCGTCGCGGCCTCTATCTCGAGGATCTCTACGTGCAGCCGTCGCAGCGCGGCACGGGCCTCGGCACCGCGATGCTCCGCCGGCTCGCGGCACTCGCCGTCGAGCGCCGTTGCGCACGCTTCGAATGGTCGGTGCTCGACTGGAACCAGCCCGCGATCGATTTCTACGAAAAGATGGGTGCGACCGTGCTGCCGGAATGGCGCATCGTGCGCGTGACGGGCGACGCGCTGGACGCGCTCGCGTCGGCCGTTCAGTAGTCGTGGCTGCGCGCGGCGTCGCCGCAAAACGAAAACGGGCGCCGACGGCGCCCGTTTTCGTTGCTGCCCGCCCCGCACGGCGAATGCCGGTCAGGCCTCGTCGGTATCCGCGCCTTCCGCCCCGTCGACTCCGTCCGCACCGAGCAGCCCGGCGGCCGTGTCGCCCGGCAGCGCCTCGACCTGCTTGAGCTTGCGGTTCATCACGCGGGTGCGCTGTTCGGCCGCCTCGATCGACCGCGTGACCGTCTCCAGTTGCGACTTCGTGCGCGCGAGCACGTCGCCGAACTTGCCGAATTCCGTCTTCACCGCGCCGAGCACCTGCCAGACCTCGCTCGAACGCTTCTCGATCGCCAGCGTGCGGAATCCCATCTGCAGGCTGTTCAGCAATGCGGTGAGCGTCGTCGGGCCCGCGACCGTCACGCGGTAGTCGCGCTGCAGCAGGTCGGTCAGCCCCGGGCGGCGCAGGATCTCCGCATACAGCCCTTCGGTCGGCAGGAACAGCAGCGCGAAATCGGTCGTGTGCGGCGGCGCCACGTATTTCTCGGCGATCGTGCGCGCTTCCGCCCGCACGCGCATTTCGAGCGCGCGCGCGGCCTCTTCGACCGCGGCCGCATCGGCGCGCTCCTGCGCATCGATCAGCCGCTCGTAGTCCTCGCGAGGGAACTTCGCATCGATCGGCAGCCAGACCGGCGGCGCGTCGCGTGTGCCGGCGTCACGCCCCGGCAGGCGGATTGCGAATTCGACCCGCTCGCTGCTCTTCGGCACCGTCGCGACGTTCTTCGCGTACTGGTCGGGCGTCAGCATCTGTTCGAGCAGTGCTTCGAGCTGGACTTCGCCCCACGTGCCGCGCGTCTTCACGTTGGTCAGCACCTTCTTCAGGTCGCCGACCCCGGCCGCGAGCGTCTGCATCTCGCCGAGCCCGCGATGCACCTGTTCGAGCCGGTCGGACACCAGCTTGAACGACTCGCCGAGCCGCTGCTCGAGCGTCGCGTGCAGCTTCTCGTCGACGGTCCGCCGCATCTCCTCGAGCTTCGCCGCGTTGTTCGTCTCGATTTCCTTCAGGCGCTGTTCGAGCGTCGCGCGCACCTCGCCGATCCGCCGGTCGTTCGCCTCGGTGAGTTGCGTGAGCTGCCGGTTCAGCGTGTCGCCGAACTGCCGAAGCGCCGCGGTCTGCTCTTCGCGCGCCTGCTGCGCCTGGCGCTGCAGGCTGTCGCGCATCGCATCGAACTGCTGCGTGTTGCCGGCAACGAGCTTCGCGAGCTGCTGCGCGAAACCGTCGATCTGGCTGTTCTGTACGGTCGCGACGCTCGTCATCTGCGCGGCGAGCGTCTGCTGCAGCCGCGCGAAACTGCCCGCCAATTCGGTGCGCGAGCCGCGCGAACCCTCGACGATCTCGCCGCGCAACTCGCGCTCGAGCCGCTCGAGCGCGCGCGCCTGCGCCTGCGCGGCGTCTTCGATCTGATCGCCGAGCAGTGCCGTATCGTCGTGACGGCCGCCGCCCCGCACGATCGTGACGATCGCCACCGCCAGCGCGACGGCCAGCACGACGACCGCCGCAAGCAACAACGTCATCGTCATGCGCGCGTCTTCCCGATCACGTCCGGGTTGATCGGATTCGGCGGCCGCCCCGCGCGCGGCCCAACGCCCAGCGCAGCAATCAGGTTGTCGGCCGCGAGGTTCGCCATCGCGCGGCGGGTCTTCTCCGTCGCGCTCGCGATATGCGGCGTCAGCACGACGTTCGGCACCTCGAGCAGCGCCGGATGCACGCTCGGCTCGCCCTCGAACACGTCGAGACCCGCCGCCGCGATTTTCCTGTCTCGCAATGCGGCGGCCAGCGCCGCGTCGTCGACGATCCCGCCGCGCGCGATGTTGGTCAGCGTCGCGGTGGGCTTCATCAGCGCGAGCTCGGCCGCGCCGATCGTGTGGTGGTTTTCCTTCGTATACGGCAGCACGAGCACGACGTGGTCGGCACGCGACAGCAGCGCGTCCTTCGATACGTACTCGGCATTCAGCTCGGCCTCGATCTCCGGCGCGACCCGCGAGCGGTTGTGATAGATCACCTGCATGCCGAAGCCCTTCGCGCGGCGCGCGAGCGCCTGGCCGATGCGGCCCATCCCGATCACGCCGAGCGTCGAGCCGTGGATGTCGGTGCCCAGGAAGCCGTCGTACGCCCACTTCTGCCAGTGGCCGGCGCGCAGCCAGTGCTCGGACTCGGCGATGCGCCGTGCGGCCGCCATCATCAGCGCCCAGCCGAAATCGGCGGTGGACTCGTTCAGCACGTCAGGCGTGTTGGTGCCGAGCACGTTCGCCGCATTGAACGCCGCCATGTCGAAATTGTTGTAGCCGACCGCCATGTTCGACACGACGCGCAGGCGCGGCGCCGCCGCGAGCATGTCCGCGCCGACCGGGTCGCCGGCCGTCAGCGCGCCGTCCTTGTCGGCAAGGCGCGCGGCGAGCGCGTCGGGGGCAAGCGCGTCGCCGTTGTTCCAATCGACTTCGAAATACTGCTCGAGCCGTTCGATCACGTCCGGAAAGATCGGACGCGCGACCAGGATCTTCTGCATCGCCATCTCCGCATGTCGCCGGCGGCCCATCGCGCGCATCGCGCGGCGAGGCGCCCGCTGATTGTTGAAAACCGTCAGCTTACGCCGTGAAGAAGATCCGCGTCGCGAGCAGGAATACGGGCACCAGCACGACGATCGCCCAGCCGAGATACGCGAAGAAGCTCGGCATCTTCACGCCGCGCGATTCGGCGATCGCCTTCACCATGAAGTTCGGCGCATTGCCGATGTAGCTGTTCGCGCCCATGAACACGGCGCCCGCGGAAATCGCGGCGAGCGTCGTCGCGCCTGTCGTCATCAGCGATTGCGCATCGCCGCCCGCGAGGTTGAAGAACACGAGATAGGTCGGCGCGTTGTCGAGGAACGACGACAGCAGGCCCGTCGCCCAGAAGTACATCGCGTCGATCGGCTTGCCGTCCGGCCCGGTGACGAGATGGACGATGTGCGCGAACGCGCCGTCCGCGCCTGCGCGCAGGATCACGATCACCGGCGCGATCGTCACGAAGATGCCCGCGAACAGCTTCGCGACCTCCTCGATCGGCGCCCAGTTGAACGCGTTGCCTTCGCGTGCGGAACGCGGCGTCAGCGCGAGCGAGGCGAGCGTCACGCCGACGAGCGCGACGTCGCGCGCGAGGTTCTGCAGCGCGACGTGCGTGCCCCACACGTCGAACGTGATGCCCGGCTTCCAGATCCCGCTCATCAGCACGAGGCCGACCACCACCGCGAGCAGCACGAAGTTGATCTTGCCGTCGATCGACAGCGCATCGCTGTCGGGCGTCGGATCGAGGACGGCCGGCCGCTCTTCGCCCCCCTTCCGGTAGAAATACGTATCGAGTACGAAAAACACGGCCAGCAGCACCCCACAGATGAACAGCATCGGCAGCGCGAGATGCGTCGTCGTCCAGAAGAAGCTCACGCCGTTCAGGAAGCCGAGGAACAGCGGCGGATCGCCGAGCGGCGACAGCGAGCCGCCCGCGTTCGCGACGAGGAAGATGAAGAAGATCACGACGTGCACGACGTGCTTGCGGTTGTCGTTCGCGCGCAGAAGCGGCCGGATCAGCAGCATCGCCGCGCCGGTCGTGCCCATTACGCTCGCGAGCAGCGTGCCGAGCGCGAGGATCGCGGTGTTGAGCTTCGGCGTGCCGTGCAGGTTGCCGTTCACGCAGATGCCGCCCGCGACCGTGTAAAGCGCGGTGAGCAGCACGATGAACGGGATGTATTCCTCGAGCAGCGCGTGCACGAGCGTGCCGAACGCGGTGCCGGCGCCGAACACCGCGGCGAACGGGACCAGGAACGCGATCCCCCATGCGGCCGCGATCTTGCCGAAATGGTGATGCCAGAACACTGGCGCTGCGAGCGGGAACAGCGCGATGGACAGCAGGACCCCGGCAAACGGGATGCCCCAGAGCGCGGACAACGTGGCGCCGTCAAGCGTCGCGGCCGATGCGAGCGCGGGAACGGCGCCAAGCGTAGCCCCCGACGCCATGCCCGCCCAGGCGGCATGTCGTTTCATGCGGTACTTCCTTGTATGTGAGTTGCGGTGAATGCGGCGGGCGCGTCATGCGCCCCGTACGACGATCACGTGGACGCGGTACGGGCCGTGTGCGCCCAGCACGATGGTTTGCTCGATGTCGCCCGTGCGCGACGGACCGGACACGAAGTTGACCGCACGCGGCAATTCGCCGCGCTCCGCACGGATCAGCGCGAACGCGTCTTCGTGGCCGGCGACGATCCGCGACGCGGGCACGATCGCGATATGCGTCTCCGGCAGCAGGCCGGCCGACGCATACGTATCGGGCCCCGACAGCAGGACCAGCGAGCCGGTTTCCGCCGTCGCGCAGAAGCAGCCGGTCAGGCCGACGAGATCGCCGTCAACCGGCTTGCGGCATTCGACGGCAAGACCTGCGCCAGCCCAGTCGAGATCGGCGAGCGTGCGCCAGGCGATGGCCTGCATCGGCAGACCGTGCGCGGACAGGTAGCGGGCAGCGGCGGCCGGCGCGTCGGCGAGTGCGTCGACTTCTTCGACGGTCGTCGCAAGCTTCGTGGCTTCGTCGACGAATGCGGCGACGAGATCGGCCGGCGCCGGCGGGCGCGGGCCTTGCGGATGACGGGCGAGGTAGTCGGCGACACCTTCGCGCTCCACCGCGTCCGGCTCGGCCGAGCGCCCCTGCGCGGCCCGGATGCGCGCGAGGATCTGGCGACGGGCAGCGGAAGTGTCCATGAACGGTCCTCGTGACGTTGGCGTGCGATACCGTCGGATTATACCGGCCGCCCTCGCCCCGACGCAGTTTCGGCCGAACGGCCGATGGCTACTTCGACGCGTCTTCGTCGACCGGCTGCGCGATGCCGAACACCTGGCGCAGGTAAGCGAGATACGCCTTGTCGTCGCACATGCTCTTGCCCGGCGAATCCGACAGCTTCGCGACCGGCTGCCCGTTGCAGCGGACCATCTTGATGACGATCTGCAGCGGCACGTAGCCGAGGTCGTTGGTCAGGTTGGTGCCGACGCCGAACGCGAGCTTGCAGCGTCCGCGGAACCGTTCGTACAGTTGCATGACCTTCGGGATGTCGAGCGCGTCGGAGAACACGAGCACCTTGGTGCGCGGATCGCAACGGTTGGCCTCGTAATGCCGGATCATCCGTTCGCCCCACTCGAACGGATCGCCCGAGTCGTGGCGCGCGCCGTCGAACAGCTTGCAGAAGTACATGTCGAAGTCGCGCAGGAACGCGTCCATCCCGTAGACGTCCGACAGCGCGATGCCGAGGTCGCCGCGGTATTCCTTCGCCCACATCTCGAAACCGTAGGTCTGCGAGTCGCGCAGCCGCGGGCCGAGCGCCTGGCACGCCTGCAGGTATTCGTGCGCCATCGTGCCGAGCGGCGTGATGCCGTGCTTCATCGCGTAGAGCACGTTGCTCGTGCCCGCGAACTGCGGGCCGAGGCCGTCGCGCAGCGTGAGCGCGACTTCCTCGTGCCAGACCTTCGAGAAGCGCCGGCGCGTGCCGTAGTCGGCGATCTTGCAGTCGGCGAACTCGGGCTTCCCGCCGAGCAGCTTGATCTTCTCGCGCAGCCGCCCGCGGCCCTCGCGGTAGTCGGGCTCGCGCTGCGTGTTGCGGAAATAGACCTCGTTGACGATCGCGAGCACCGGGATCTCGAACAGGATCGTGTGCAGCCACGGCCCCTGGATCTCGATGTCGATCTCGCCGTTGCCCTTCGGCGACGGCTTGATCGAGATGTACTTTTCGTTAAGATGGAAGAGTGCGAGGAAATCGACGAAGTCGCTCTTGATGAAGCGCATCCGCCGCAGGTAGTCGAGTTCGTCGTCGGTGAAGCGCAGCGCGCACAGGCCGCGCACCTCGTCGCGGATCTCGTCGATGTAGGGCACGAGATCGACGCCGGGCGTGCGGCACTTGAAGCGGTACTCGACGCTTGCGGCCGGAAAGTGATGCAGGACGACCTGCATCATCGTGAACTTGTAGAGATCCGTGTCGAGCAGCGAAGTGATGATCATGATGACGGCACCGCCAATATCGGGACCGGCTCCGGCGCACCGCGCGCCGCCCGGCGTGCCGGCCATGTTACCCGAATGCGTGCCGGACCATCGCGAAACCGCGCCGCGGTGTATTGGCCGCCTTGGGCTCGCCGCCCCAGGCGGGCCCGCCTGCGCGGCCCGCCATAAACTAATCACGAAACGGTATAAGCCGGAAAGCCGACCACGCGATGCGGGTTTTGCGCATCAGTTACAATGCCGCTTTTGGCGCAAACGCCACCCCATATATACCGACCGCCAAGCAGGAGCGTTTTAATGACTCACGTTGTGACCGAAGGCTGCATCAAGTGCAAATACACGGATTGCGTGGATGTGTGCCCTGTGGATTGCTTCCGTGAAGGTCCCAACTTTCTCGCGATCGATCCGGACGAGTGCATCGACTGCGCAGTGTGCGTCGCAGAGTGCCCGACCAACGCGATCTACGCGGAAGAAGACGTTCCGGGCGACCAGCAGCAATTCACCGCGCTGAACGCGGAGCTGGCGAAGAACTGGCCGTCGATCACGAAGACGAAGCCGGCGCCGGCCGACGCGGACGAGTGGAAGGACGTGCAGGAGAAACTGCACCTGCTCGAGCGCTGATCGCACGGCGCCCGCCCGGAAAAAATTTTCAGCGGTGTACGTCAAAGGTGTTGACAGACTAACCGACACCCCATAAAATCTCATTTCTCTGCTGTTTGTTCCCCGATAGCTCAGTCGGTAGAGCGCCGGACTGTTAATCCGTAGGTCCCTGGTTCGAGCCCAGGTCGGGGAGCCAAAAAAATGCAAAGGCCCGTTGAAGGTGGACGGGTTTTTTGTTGGTAGACAAACGCAGATGTACCGATTTATTCCCCGATAGCTCAGTCGGTAGAGCGCCGGACTGTTAATCCGTAGGTCCCTGGTTCGAGCCCAGGTCGGGGAGCCAAATAGCGAAAGGCCCGTCATTCGACGGGCCTTTTGTTTTTCCGGCGTTGCACGGCATCCATTGCCGATGGCGCGTCCCGCGCGCGTGCTAGAGTCTCTGTCCCGCAATCGCTTCAGATTCCGCCGATGAAGACCCGCCTTTCCGCCGTCGTGTCGTCCGCCCTCCTCGTCGCAACGTTCGCCGCCGCGCCGCTCGCGCACGCAGAGGAAGTCGGCAGCGTCAACACCAATTTCCGCGTGACGGGCTCCGACCGCGTGGTCGTCGAGGCGTATGACGATCCGCTCGTCCAGGGCGTGACCTGCTATGTGTCGCGCGCGCGCACCGGCGGGATCAAGGGCTCGCTCGGCATCGCCGAAGATCCGAGCGAAGCGTCGATCGCGTGCCGGCAGGTCGCCCCGATCAGCTTCACGGGGCCGCTCAAGCAGCAGACCGACGTGTTCAGCGAGCGAATGTCGTTCATCTTCAAGACGCTGCACGTCGTGCGGGTCGTCGACAAGAAGCGCAACACGCTCGTCTACCTGACCTACAGCGACCGGGTCGTCAGCGGCAGCCCGAAGAACAGCGTGACCGCGGTGCCCGTCCCCGCCGCCACGCCGATCCCCGTCAAGTAAGCGCGCCGGACTCGCGCGGCACTACACTATCGGTTCGCCCGCTCCCGCGCCCGATCATGTCCGCCACCCGCCTTCCGGATTCCGCCCGCTACTGGCGCACGCCGCTGCTGCCGGGCGCGGATCTCGTCACGGCCACCTATCGCGACCACGCGTTCGCGCCGCACTGGCACGACACGTACACGATTCCCGTGATCCTGGAGGGCGCGGAGCGCTTCACGTATCGCGGCAACGGCTTTGTCGCAGAAACAGGCAGCGTGCCCGTGATCAATCCCGGTGAAGTGCATACCGGCTCTCGCGCGGCGGACGAAGGCTGGTGCTATCGCGTCGGCTACGTGCCGGTGGACTTCATCCGGACGCTCGCCAGTGCGATCGCAGGCAGGCCGCAGGATGCGCCGTGGTTTCCGCCCGACGTGATTCGCGATCCCGACCTCGCGGCCCGGCTCGCGCTCGCGCACCGGATGATGGAGGCCGGCAGCGTGAGCGCGGCGAGCGCGAACGAGCACCGACAGCAGGCCAGCGACGATCCGACGCCCGGTGCGCTACGCATCTACGATCCGCTCGCGGCCGAAACCGCGATGCTCGACGCGCTCTCGACATTGATCGTGCGCCACGCCGACACGCATCCGCGGCCGGCGCCGCTCGCGGCCGACGAACCGCGCGTCGAGGCGATGCGCGAGCAGCTCGCCGCCGACCTGACGCGCGCGATGACGCTCGACGAGGTCGCGCGCGCGGCCGGCCTGTCGCCCTTCCACGCCGCACGCCTCTTCACGCGCACGATCGGCATGCCGCCGCATGCGTGGCGCAACCAGTTGCGTCTGCAGCGCGCGCTCGCGCCGCTGCGCGCGGGTGTCGCCGTCGCCGACGTCGCGGCGGACAGCGGCTTCGTCGACCAGAGCCATTTCACCCGGCATTTCAAACGGATGTTCGGCGTGCCGCCGGGACGCTGGCAAACGCGCTGACGCACCGGCGCGCGCCGCCGCCGCGGTCGCCCGGCACGCGCGCATCGGCCCGAAGTCCGGGCATGGCAGGCGGGAAGGCGCAAGAAGAGACAAAAAGGCGGCCGGAAAGCCCATCGCCCGCATCGCGAATCGGGGGTCGCGCACCACGCAGCGCCGCACACGGCAGCACGCGGCAGCGCAAGAACGTACAAGTCGGCAGCGTGCCGCCCCGCTATCCTCCACAGGATGGAGGCGCAATCTTGAACCACTCCCCAACATCACCCCCCCGCCGTCCGCTAAACGAGTGGCTCGACGGCGCACGCGACACGATCCCGATGATGGTCGGCGCGGCGCCGTTCGGCGTGATCTACGGCACGCTCGTCAGCGGCGGCCCGCTCGCCGGCTGGCACGGCGCACTGATGTCGCTGACCGTGTTCGCAGGGTCCGCGCAGTTCATCGCGCTCGGGCTCATCGCGGGCGGCGCGGGCTTCGCGGTCGTGCTCGCGACGACGCTGATCGTCAACCTGCGCCACCTGCTGTACAGCGCGACGCTCGCGCCCTACGTCGCGCACCTGCCGCTGCGCTGGCGCGCGACGCTCGGCGCGCTGATGACCGACGAAGTATTCGCGGTCGCGTATGCGCACTACCGGCACTTCCCGCCGGGCGCGATCGGCCCGCACTACTTCCTCGGCTCGGGAATCGCGATGTACGTGAACTGGCAGATCTGGACGATCGCCGGCCTGTGGTTCGGCGCCGCGTTCCCGGGGCTCCAGTCGCTCGGCCTCGATTTCGCGATGGCGGCGACCTTCATCGCGATCGTGGTGCCGCAGCTCGGCACGCTGCGCTTCTTCGCGGCAGCCGCGACCGCCGGCACGCTCGCCTATTACTGGCAGGGCTGGCCGTACAAGCTCGGCCTGCTCGGCGCGGTGGCAGCCGGGGTCGTCGTCGGCGTCGCGCTCACGCTGCTGCACGACCGCGCGCGCGCCGGCTCGCGTACGGAGGCCGCATCGTGAACTACGCGCTGCTGATCCTCGGAATGGCCGTCATCACGTATGCGATCCGCTCGACGCTGTTCCTGTTCGGCGAACGGCTGACCTTCCCGCCGCTCGTGCGTACCGCCCTCGGCTTCGTGCCCGTCACCGTGCTGACCGCGATCATCGTGCCGATGACCGTGTCGCCGCACGGCGGGACGGCGGAGCTCACATGGCGCAATCCGCAGCTCGTCGGCGCGCTCGCCGCCGTGCTGGTGTCGGCAACGACGCGCCGGCCGCTCGTGACGATCGCCGCCGGGCTCGCGGTGTTCTTCGTCTGGCAGGGCGTCGTGCTGCCGCACGGCTGGCTGCCGGGCTGAACGGCGCGCCCGCCGGCACGTGCATCCGCGGCCGCCTCGTCCGGATGCCGCCTTGCCTGTGTCACCCACTGACCGCGCGGCGCGCGCTTCGGCGCGTCCCGCTCAAGTTTCCCGCCCGTGCGCCGATAAACGGTTGAAGACCCGCCATCAGCCCCGGCGCAGATCGGTTCGTCGACGCTGCGCCCGTACCGGCGCACGCAGTCGGCTCCGGCACCCGCGGGCCGCCATCGAGACGATTCATGGGCCAGATCACCCTTTCCCTCAAGGACGACACGCTCGCGTCCCTGCGCAAGGACTACGACGCCTTCGTGCGCGTGTCGCTGAAACTCGACCCGCAGTTCGCGACGCCGTCGTTCGAGGACTTCCTGCGCGCAAAACTGCTCGACAACATGGTGCCGCTGACCGAGCACGCGGTGCAGCGGATGCTGGAGGGCGGCCAGTATGCATGGGCGAAGCGCACGCTCGACAAGGAATTCCCGGACGTCGTCGCGATCCTGATGCGGCAGGCCGGCGAATTCGGCTTCGGCTTCGCGTCGCGCTCGGAATGGACGCCCGACGAACTCGTGAAGGCATGCCGCGACTGGTCGAAGGCGATCGTCACCGAAGCGCAGGGCGAGGCCAGTCTCGTCGACCCGCTCGCCGCGCAGATCAAGAGCGCGGTCCTCGACATCCAGGTGCTCGAGGAACAGATGCAGACGCCCGCGTGGCGGCTCGCGGAATCGCTGCGGCAACGGATCTACGAAGCGAAGCTCGCGTGCGAGATGAGCATCGGCAGCACCGCGCGCGACAAGCTCGGCGAGTTGCGCGGGCTGTTGCGGCTCGGGCTCGCGCACGGCTCGTTCCAGAAGCAGGAAGCGCAACAGATCATGGAATACCTGCGGCTGCTGAAGCCGGAGATCTTCGTCGAAGAACCGTACGACGTGTTCGCGCGCCTTGCCGCGTGGCTGCGCAGCGTGTTTGCGCCCGCCCAGCCTCGGACCGCACAAGGCAACGCATCGGAGCAGCGCCGGCCGTGATCGCACGCCGGCCGCAATGAAAGACGGCCCGGTCCGCGCGAAGCGAACCGGGCCGCCGGATGGCCGCCGTCACGACGCGCCTTCCGGGGCGACCGTCGTGCCGGCGAACGAACGCCGCTTACTGCGCAGCGCCCTGGGCCGAAGCACCGCCCTGCACGCCAACCGACGCGCCGCCCTGGGCAGCCTCGCCGCCTTCGGCCGCTTCGCCGGCCTTCGCCTTTGCGGCGCCGACATGGCTCTTCGTCGACTTCGCGGCGTGCTTCACGTGCTTCTTCGCCGAATGGACAGCCGACGATGCGGTGTCCTTTGCGTCATCGGCCGCCGAGCCGACCGCGCCGGCTGCACCGTCGACCGCATTGCCGAGGCCGCTGCCCGACGCATTCGCGCCGGCCGCGCCCTGCGCACCTGCGCCGATGCCGGCAGCCGGCGTCTGCACCTGTACGCCGGCACCTGCCGCACCCTGCGCGCCTGCACCCGTCTGCGCGAATGCAGCCGAGGTCGCGAACGCCGTCACTGCGGCACCGATCAGCATCATACGAATCTTGGACATGGCAATCCTCCTCAAGAAGTTGTTGGCGCGGGCCGCATCGGTGCGGTCCGTCGCGTACCCCGCCGCAACACGCGGCAGGTACGGCTAGAGACCCGGCCCTTGCGGCGTGGGTTCGCCGATCTCGCAGACTGTTACCCACCGTTTCATTTGCTGACGAATGGCTCACACTCCTTAACATCTCGCGCTGGCACATTGTTGACTGGGACGTGATGTGTCCGCGCTCGCCTGATCTCGCCCGCTGACGCGACCGCGCGAGACCGCGCCGCCGCGCTCGCGCCACGGCCCCGCGTGCCGTATGATGCGGGGCGATTCCTCCCGCGCCGTGCGCGCTTTCTTCGTCATGCCCAATCTGGATTTCACGCTGACCGGCGAATTCGTCGAGTTGCACAACCTCCTGAAGATCACCGGCCTCGCCGACAGCGGCGGCTCCGCCAAAGTGATCGTCGCGTCCGGCGCGGTGAAAGTCGACGGCGCCGTCGAACTCCGCAAGACCTGCAAGATCCGCGCAGGCCAGGTCGTGCTGCTCGGCGACACGCGCATCGCGGTGCATGGCGCGTAGCGAAGGCGAGCGCGCCGCATCTCGGCCGCCCCGCCCGCCTGCAACAACGGCGCCGCGCCGCCGCCGACCCTGCCCACGGCAGGGCCATCGGCAACCTGTTCGACAGGGTGTGAATAAACCCGTAAGCTAGCCCTCTCTCAAAATAAGCACAGCGCGGGCCCGCACCCGTGCAAGCGTTCATTCCATGTCGCATTCCGGTCTCTCGCGGACGGCCGCCGCGCCGCCGTCCCTGTCCAGCCACGCCGCCGACACCGCACGCCTCGCCGCCCCGCTCGCGATCGCCCAGCTGTCGCAGATGGCGATGAGCGTCACCGACACGGTGCTGCTCGGCTCGCTCGGCCCCGACTCGCTCGCGGCGGGCGGGCTCGGCGCGAACTTCTTCTTCGTGATCGTCACGGTGCTGCAAGGCGTGCTGTCGTCGGTCAGCGTCAGCGTCGCGCATGCGCGCGGCGCGAAAGCCGACCATCGGGTGCCGCACATCTACTGGACGGGCTTCGCGCTGTCGGTGCTGCTCGCGATTCCCGCGATCGTCGCGCTGTCGCTGTCCGAGCCGATCCTGCTGATGTTCCACGAGCCACCGGCGCTTGCGCGCAACGTCGGCGAATACACGGGCATCCTGCGCTTCGCCGCGCTCGGCAGCCTGATCGGCGTCGGCCTGATGCGCTCGTTCCTGCCGGCGATCGGCGCTGCGCGGCGGCTCTTGTGGGTGTCGCTCGGCGGCGTCGGCGTGAACGCCGTGCTGAACTACGGGCTGATCCACGGCGCGTTCGGGCTGCCGCGGCTCGGCTTTCTCGGTTCCGCGGTCGCGACGACGATCACGATCTGGCTCTCTGCGCTCGCGCTCGTCTGGCTGCTGCACGGCCGCCGGCGCTTCAAGCATTTCGTGACCGTGTCGCGTCCGAAGCTGCCCGTGATGGGCGAGCTGATCGGCATCGGCTGGCCGGTCGCGATCACGTACGGGGTCGAATCGACGCTGTTCCTCGCGACCGGCCTCACGGTCGGCGTGCTCGGCGCGACGTCGCTTGCTGCGCACCAGATCGCGCTGAACGTTGCGTCGGTGTCGTTCATGGTGCCGCTCGCGATCGGCCAGGCAGCCAACGTCCGCGTCGGCTACTGGGTCGGCGCGGGCGCGCCCGTCGCCGCGCGGCACGCGGGTTTCGTCGCGCTCGGGCTCGGCGTCGCGTTCATGTCGCTGTCGGGGCTCGTGATGATCGTCGCGCCGCACACGATCGTCGGCCTCTACCTGCGCCTCGACGACCCCGCCAACGCGGGCACCGTGTCGCTCGCCGCGTCGCTGCTCGGGATCGCCGCGGTGTTCCAGATCGTCGACGGCATGCAGACGGTCGCGTCCGGCGCGCTGCGCGGCCTGAAGGACACGCGCATCCCGATGCTGGCCGCCACCTTCGGCTACTGGGGGATCGGCTTTCCGACCGGCTACTGGCTCGCGTTCCATGCGGGCCTCGGCGCACGCGGCCTGTGGTGGGGCCTCGCGGCAGGACTCGCAAGCGTCGCCGCGCTGATGGCGTGGCGCTTCCACCTGAAGAGCGCATCGCTCGCGAAGCCGCGCGCATGAGCGCCTGACGACGCAAACCCGCCGTCGGCGCTATCCTTCTTCCGTTGAAGACGCCGCTCGAGCGGCGCGACTGCCTCACGATACGCCCGATGCCGCGCGCCGCGCGGCCCTTCCCCTTTCGAAGAGGAGTGCACCATGAACGAAGCAGTTCGGATGGAACGCGACACGTTCGGCGAGATCGCCGTGCCGGCCGCCCGGCTATGGGGTGCGCAGACCGAGCGCTCGCTGCAGAACTTCAGGATCTCGACCGAGAAGCAGTCGCCGGAGCTGATCCACGCGCTCGCGATCGTCAAGCGCGCGGCGGCCACCGTGAACCAGGCGCTCGGCGTGCTGACCGACGACAAGGCGCACGCGATCATCGCGGCGGCCGACGAGATCATCGCGGGCCAGCACCCGCGCGAATTCCCGCTCGCGGTCTGGCAGACCGGTTCCGGCACGCAGACGAACATGAACCTCAACGAGGTGATCGCCAACCGGGCGAGCGAGCTGATGGGCGGCGAGCGCGGCGAAGCGCGCAAGGTCCATCCGAACGACGACGTGAACCGCGGGCAATCGTCGAACGACGTGTTCCCGACCGCGATGCACGTCGCCGCCGCGTATGCGATCGCCAACCATCTGCTGCCCGCGCTGCGTACGCTGCGCGCGACGCTCGACGCGAAATCGAAGGCGTTCGCCGACATCGTGAAGATCGGCCGCACCCACCTGCAGGACGCGACGCCACTCACGCTCGGCCAGGAATTCTCAGGCTACGTCGCGCAGCTCGACCAGGGCGTCCGGCACGTCGAATCGGCGCTGCCGCACCTGTACGAACTCGCGCTCGGCGGCACCGCGGTCGGCACGGGGCTGAACGCGCATCCTGAATTCGCGGTGCGCGTCGCCGACGAGATCGGCCGCCTGACGAAGCTGCCGTTCGTCACCGCACCGAGCAAGTTCGAGGTGATGGCGGCCGCCGACGCGCTCGTGTTCGCGCACGGCGCGCTGAAGACCGTCGCGGCGAGCCTGATGAAGATCGCGAACGACGTCCGCTGGCTCGCGAGCGGGCCGCGCTGCGGGCTGGGCGAGCTGTCGATTCCCGAGAACGAGCCGGGCAGCTCGATCATGCCGGGCAAGGTGAATCCGACGCAGTCGGAGGCCGTGACGATGCTGTGCTGCCAGGTGTTCGGCAACGACGTCGCGGTGAACGTCGGCGGCGCGAGCGGCAATTTCGAGCTGAACGTGTTCCGGCCGATGATCGCGCACAACGTGCTGCAGTCGGTGCGGCTGCTCGCCGACGGCGCGCAGAGCTTCAACGACCATTGCGCGGTGGGCATCGAGCCGAACCGCGCGCGCATCGACCTGCTGCTGAACGAATCGCTGATGCTCGTGACGGCGCTCAATCCGCACATCGGCTATGACAAGGCCGCGCAGATCGCGAAGAAGGCGCACAAGGAAGGCACGACGCTGAAGGCCGCCGCGCTCTCGCTCGGCTATCTGACCGAGGCGGAATTCGATGCATGGGTGCGGCCGGAACAGATGATCGGGTCGCGCTGACGCGCGCGGCGCTCGCCGGGTTCGCGGGGCGCGGCCGTCAGACCGTGCCCTTCGCGACCTCTTCGGGCTTCATCTCGACGATCTTGTCGAGCGCGGCGCGCACGTCCATCGCGTATTTCGCGAGACGCTTCTGCTCGTCGGTCTCGGGCACGAACGGCGGCACCGGCAACGGGTTGCCGTTCTCGTCGACCGCGACGAACACGACGAGGCAGTCGGTCGTCTGGCGCAGCACGCCGCCCTTCGGATCGCCGGCGTGCACGGACACGTGGATGTGCATGCTGGTGCGCCCCGTCGCGACAACGCGCGCCTTCAGCTCGACGAGGTTGCCGACCATGATCGGGCGCTGGAAGCGGATGTTGCCGACGCTGACCGTCACGCAGTAGCGGCTCGACCAGACTGCCGCGCATGCGTACGCGACCTCGTCGATCCATTTCATCAGCGCGCCGCCGTGCACCTTGCCGCCGAAGTTCACGGACGACGGCTCGGCGAGAAAGCGGAACACGGTTTCGGAGCGATCGAGGGTCGCGGGGGCAGGGTTCGAGGTGGACATCTTGTGGGCTCCAGGCGGCGGGGGGGCGCTGCAATCGGGGCCATTATACGTGGCGCTGCGACAACGCGTCGCGACGCGCCGGCCCGCGCGGCGCAAGCGGCGCAACCGGGCATGCACGGGCCGCTGCGCGCCCCGGACGCGGATCACCGCCCGCTCAGCGGCGCACCGTGATGCCCTGGTCGATCACGCCGTACATCTCGATACTGCCGCCGCGCTCGCCGGCGGAACTCGCGCCGCCGCCCTGCGCACAGGCCGCGCAGACCAGCGCGACCGCCAACATGCCGAAAATCGTCTTCATCGTCGCATCGTATTGCACGTGTTGCATGCGGCGGCCCGCTGCCGCCGCGTCCGGTCATTCTACGCGCGGCGGCGCTCGCGCTGCCGATCGGCTCCGCATTCGACATTTCATCCCGACGCGAAACATCGAATGCCGCAAGCGCCTACACTGCGAGACATGCCCCCTCTCCTCTGCCGGAACACCGCGATGACCGATACCGACGACCATCATTTTCCGGGCCTGAGCCGCATCGGCGCGCTGATCGCCGATCCCGGACGGGCCGCGATGCTGTGGGTGCTGATGGACGGCAGCGCCCGCCCCGCCGGCGAGCTGACGCTGATCGCCGGGCTGTCGCCGTCCGCGGCGAGCGCCCACCTGTCGCGGCTGACGGAAGGCGGGCTGCTCGCGCTCGACGTGCGCGGCCGCCACCGCTATTACCGGCTCGCGTCCGCCGATATCGCCGCGTCGCTCGAGGCGCTCGCGAACGTCGCCCGCGCGGCGGCGCCGAACCGGCCGGTTCCGCCGACCGCGCGCAGCGTGCCGGCCGAACTCCGCTACGCGCGCACCTGCTACGACCACATGGCCGGCGAACTCGCGGTGCGCATCTTCGACGGGCTCACCGCGCGCGGCTGGCTGCACGCGCAAGGCGATGCGGTCGACACGACCGAGCTCGGCACGCAGGCGCTCGCGCGCTGGGGCATCGACGTCGCGCAGCAGCGCGCGCGCCGGCGCCGCTTCGCGTGCGGTTGCCTCGACTGGAGCGAACGCCGCGCGCATCTGGGTGGCGCGCTTGGCGCGGCGCTGCTCGACAGCTTCTGCGCACACGGCTGGATCGAGCGCACCGCGCGGCCGCGCGTGCTGCGCGTCACGGTTTCCGGACAGCAGGCGATCGACGCGTGGCTTACGACCGCATGACGCGACGATTGCAGTCGCACTACAGCCGCACGACAACCGCGCCGGACGGACAAGTTTTGTTACAGGACGGGCATTTGGCCTTACAAAACACCGCGCATTGAAACAGGCAGAGCGGATATTGTGAAATCAACGGCACGAATCGACGCGCCGGGATAACGACGAAGACGCTCACCATGGCTCCCCTGTTCACGCTCAAGCGCACCGTACGCTTCACGTTGCTCGCCGTCGCGGCGCTCGCCGCGCTGCCGCCCGCGTTCGCGCAATCGACCGACGCGCCGCCGTATGCGGCCGCCGCCCAGCAACCGGGCGGCGACCCGCCCGGCCGGGTCGCACGGCTCAATTACCTGTCCGGCGCGGTCACGACCGAGCCGGCCGGCACCGATACGTGGTCTTACGCCGCCGTGAACCGGCCGCTGACGACCGGGGACCAGCTCTGGAACGACGCCGGCGCCCGCTCGGAACTGCATATCGGCTCGACCGCGGTGCGGCTCGGCCAATCGACAAGCCTGTCGGTGCTGAACCTCGACGACACGACGACGCAGCTGAAGGTCGGCCTCGGCTCCGTGTCGACGCACGTGCGGTCGCTGCCGCCCGGTACATCGTATGAAATCGACACGCCGAACCTCGCGCTCGGCCTGACCGGCCCCGGCGACTACCGCGTCGACGTCGCGCCGGACGGCGCGAGCACGACCGTCACCGTGCGGCGCGGCAGTGCGACCGTCTACGGCGACAACGGCCAGTACCCGCTGTCCGCCGGCCAGCAGGTCGTGTTCACCGGCACCAACCTGCAGGTCGCGCAGGAAGCCCCCGCCCCCGGGCGCGATCCGCTCGACCAGTGGGCGGCCGGCCGCGACGGGGCCGAGGACCGCTCGGTGTCGGCCCGCTACGTGTCGCGCGACATCCCCGGCTATCAGGATCTCGATGAGAATGGCACGTGGCGCCAGGACCCGAGCTACGGCTCCGTGTGGGTGCCGAACGACGTGCCGTCCGACTGGGCGCCGTATCACGACGGCCACTGGATCTGGCAAGCGCCGTGGGGCTGGACCTGGGTCGACGACCAGCCGTGGGGCTTCGCGCCGTATCACTATGGCCGCTGGGCGTATGTCGACGATAGCTGGGCGTGGGTGCCGGGCCCGGTCGTCGTCAGCGAGCCGCCCGTCTATGCGCCGGCGCTCGTCGCGTTCGTCGGCGGTGGCGGCGGCGGCTTCGACTGGAGCGTCGGCCTCGCGGTCGGCGGCATCGCGGCGGCGGGCTGCGCGTGGTTCCCGCTCGGCCCCGGCGAGCGCTGGCATCCGGGCTGGGGCGGCTGGAGCCCCCACTACTACGACCGCGTCAACCGGAACATCGTGGTGAACAACGTCAACGTGAACAAGACCGTGAACGTGACGAACATCAACAACATCACCAACATCAACAACACGTACATCAACTATCGCGCGCCGCATGCGATCACGGCCGTGCCCGCGACCGCGTTCGTGCACGGCCAGCCGGTCGCGCATTTCGCGCAGCACGTCGATCCGCAGCAGTGGCACAACGCGCACGTGATCCCCGGCACGCCCGGCATCGCGCCGGTGCGCCAGAGCTTCACCGGCGGGCTGCGCAATGCCGCCTATCACCCGCCGGTCGCGGTCGCGCAGCACCCGGTCATCGCGACGCGCAACCCGGCGGTGCCGCCCGCGTATCGCGACCAGGCGGCCGCGCACCTCGCAATGCAAGGTGGACGCGTGCCCGGCGCGGGCGCCCCCGTCGTGAAGACGGCCGCGCCGCCCGACTACACGCCGCGTCCGATCCGCGTCCCCGGCAACCCGCAACAAGGCTGGGCGATGCGTAACGTGCAGCTCGTCAATGCGCATGGGCCGGTCGTGCAGCCTGCGCATGTGCAGGGCGAAGACCACCCCGGCGCCGCAGCGCATGCGGGCCCGTCCGGCCTCGCGGCGGCCGGCATCGGCGCAGCGGCCGCCGGTCTGGGTGCCGCAGCGCTCATGGGTGCCGCACACGGTGGCCACCCGATGGATAGCAATGCCGCGAACGCACCGCACCTGATGAACGGCGCCGCGCCGAACGTGGCCGCAGCCCAGCATGCCGCCGTCGCGCCGGAACCGAGCGTCCCGCATCCGCCGTCGCTCGGCAACACGCCCGCCCAGCACGGCGATGCGCGGTTCGCGCAGGCCGCCGCTGCGCCGTCGCCTGCGTGGATGCAGCCGCATCCGCCGATCGACCGGCAACGCGCCGCGCCCGGGCCGTCCGGCGCGCCGCTGTCGGCGACGCACCCGGCGGGGCAGAACGCACTGCTGCCGATGCGCGGCACGCAGACGCCGCATCCGGAAGCCGCACCGCAGGGCGGCACGCAAACGCCGCGCCCGGAAGCCGCGCCACAGGGCGGCACGCAAGCCGCACGGCCGGGCGAAACGGCGCCTGCGCCGCGTGCGCTGCCGCAGCCGCGCGCCGACCTCGGCACGCAAATCCCGCAGCCGCGACCGCGCCCCGATTTCGCGGCACCCGCGCAGCACGCGCAACCGCGGCCGGATTACGCGGCGCCGGCACCGCGGCCGCACCCGGACTACGCCGCGCCCGCGCCCCGTCCGAACTACGCGCCGCCGCACGTGAACGAATATCGTCCGCCGGCCCCGGTTCACGAAGCGCCGCGCCCGCAGCCGGCGATGCAGATGCCCGCACCGCGGATGGAGCCTCGGCAGCAGGCACCGGCCCCGCGCATGGAGCCGCGCCCGGCCCCGCCGCCGCAACAGCACGCGCAAAGCAACCCGCCGCCGCAAGCGCAGCACGACAATCGGCGTCACGAATAAGCGAGCGCACGCGCGGACAACAAAACGCCCCGACCGGCGCAAGCCGGTCGGGGCGTTGATTTGTCGGCGACGTACCGTCGGGCGCAGCGCCCGACGCGCGCGCTCAGACGGCCATCGGCGCCGTCAGGGGTTCATGGTGCCGGTAGCCGGCGAGCGAGAAATCGGACGGCTCGACCTTCTCGAGCCACTCCGGCGCGTACACGCCGGTCTGCGCATAGTCGGGCACGCGGTCGGCGATCACGAGCCGCGGGCTTTCGTACGGTTCGCGCGCGAGCTGCTGCTGCAGCATGTCGAGCTGGTTCTCGTAGATGTGCGCGTCGCCAATGAAATAGGTGAACCAGCGCGGCGTATAGCCGGTCAGGCGGCCGACCAGCGACAGCAGCGCCGCCCCTTCGGTCAGGTTGAACGGCGTGCCGAGCCCGACGTCGTTGCTGCGGATATACAGGCACAGCGAGATCTCGCGCTTCGCGGCGTTCGGCAGGAACTGGTACAGCAGATGGCAGGCCGGCAGCGCGATCTCGTCGAGCACCGCCGGATTCCACGCGTGGAACAGGATGCGGCGGTCGGACGGGTTCTGCATGATCGTGTCCAGGCACTGGCGCAACTGGTCGATCGCCTTGTACAGCAACACCTTCGGCACGCCGTCCTCGTCGAAGCGCGTGACGATGCGAAAGCCGCGGCGCGTCGCATCGGCGATCTGTGCGTCGGCACCCGCGTCGAGCACCTTGTAGCCGGGCCACCGGCGCCACTGGACGCCATACACGTCGCCGAGATCGTCGACGCCCTGCCGATACGGATTCGCGAGCCATTGCGCGTTCTCGTTCGCATTGGCGTCCCACACCTTGCAGCCGAGCGCGCGGAAATCGGCCGCACTGCGCGACGCGCGCAGGAAGCCGACCAGCTCGCCGATCGCCGACTTGAACGCGAGCCGCTTCGTCGTCACGGCCGGAAAGCCTTGCTGGAGGTCGAAGCGCAGCATCGCGCCGGGCATGCTGATGGTGCGAATGCCCGTGCGATTCTCCTGCCAGGTACCGGTGTCGAGGATGGTGCGAACGAGATCGAGATACTGTTTCATGCGGGTTCCTTCGGCCGCGAGGGCGGCCGCACCCGCCAATTCTAGCAAGCGTGCCGCGGAAGCTCCGGCAACGACGCCGGAAACCCGGCCAGCGCATCGCCGCGATCGCGCATGCCGTGCGCGCACATCAGCCGGTACAGCGTGACGCGCGACACGCCGAGCTCGCGCGCCGCGTCGGCGAAACGGCCGCGGTGACGCAGCAACGCATGCTCGATCGCCTGCCGCTCGGCCGCCTCACGCGCCTCGACGAGCGACACGGGCGCCAGCACCGCAAAGTCGCTCAGCTCCAGATCCTCGGCGGTGATCGTCCGGCCTTCCGACATCACGATCGCGCGGCGCACGCGGTTGATCAGCTCGCGCACGTTGCCCGGCCACGGATAGCCGTACAGCGCGGCGATCGCGTCGGGCGAGAACCCCCGCAGGCGGCGATGCGAGTCGCCCTTGAAGCGTTCGAGCATGTGCCGCGCCAGCACTTCGATGTCCTTGCCGCGGGCGCGCAGCGGCGGCTCCTCGACCTTCAGCACGCAGAGCCGGTGGTACAGATCCTCGCGAAAACGCCCTTCGCGCAGCGCCGCTTCCATATCGACATGTGTCGCGCAGATCACGCGCACGTCGACCTGCACGGACACGTGCGCGCCGAGCCGCTCGATCTTGCCCTCCTGCAGGAAGCGCAACAGGCTCGCCTGGCTCTCGAGCGGCAGGTCGCCGATCTCGTCGAGGAACAGCGTACCGCCGTGCGCGGCCTCGACGCGACCGACCTTGCGCTGGTTCGCGCCGGTGAATGCACCGCGCTCGTAGCCGAACAGCTCAGCCTGCAGCAGCGTCGACGGAATCGCACCGCAGTTGATCGCGATGAACGGCGCCTGTGCGCGCGACGACCGCTCATGGATCGCGACGGCCGTCAGTTCCTTGCCGGTGCCCGATTCGCCGGAAATGAACACGGGCGCATCGGTTGTCGCCACCCGGCGAATCATCTTGAAGAGCGCCAGCATCGCTTCGCAGGTGCCGACCATCTCGCCTTCCCCGCGCCCGGCCCCCGCCGGCAGCGGGACCGGATCGGTCAGCGCGACCATCCCGTGCGCATGGCCGATCGTCTCGACGATGCGCGAGGTCTCGTACGGCATCGTCACGTAATCGAAGCAGTAGTCGCGAATCAGGTGCCGCAGCGCGGCGTCCTGCAGCTGGCCGCGCTGCGTCGCCGCGATCCAGCCGATGTGCGGAATCGTCAGGCAGGGTTCGAGTTCGTGCAGGTCGGCCGGTTTGAAACCCGACGAGAAATCGAGCAGCCCGGCTGTTGCGATGCCGTGCTGCACGACGCGTCGCACGTCGCGCACGGTTTCGGCGAGATCGACGCGCCAGCCGCGCGCATCGAAATGGCCGCGCAACGCATCGCTCGGTTCCCTCGAGAAATAGATCACATGCCGTGCTTCGGCTTCCATAAGCTCACCCCGGTCATCAACCGTCTAACGATTACCGACGCATGCCAAATCGCACGCAAAAATCGAATCGGGTCATGCCCAGGCTGGCTCGATTCACCATGCAATGCGAGGCAGCACCACGCCTCGCTTGATGGCGCTCATGAAATCGCGGATTACGGCCGCAGGTCTCTTCGCGTGTAGTTTTTTGCTTGGTCAAAACAGCTTAGTTATAGGCGCCCATTAAGACAAACCGATTTCAACGCCGTGCGCGCGATCGAATGACGGCCCGACAAAACCGGTTGTCGGCCATTCCTCTGCATATATGCACAGGCGCACCGGTAGCCGCTTGTTTCGTATCGACACGTAGCGTTGATTTTCATCCTTGAAGCGGATTGCTTGAATCCGCAGTACTCCCAAGTCCCCTCGTTTCAGGCCTGAAACATTTTTTTTGCGTTTCGCCGGCCAATTCGCCACGCCGAAATGCGGATCGCGCTCACCGCAACGGTTTGACGTCGATGGCATGCATTTCGCTGATTACAGCGCACACGGGAGACACGCCATGCGACACGTCCTTCGCCTTTCCCTCGCCTCGGCGGCCATCGCGCTCGCAGCCGCATCGCTGCCGATCGCGGCAGCCGCCCAGGAAGCCGTACAGCCGGACGCGCCCGTCGCAACGTTTGCGTCGCCGCTCGCGGACGCTACGTGGATGAAGCGTTATACGCCGCTCGACGAGAACACGCTAGCCCAGCAACGCGGCCGCGCGCCGGGCATCGTGACAGTCTCCACGACGCCGGCGATGACGGGCGGCAGCGCGTCCGTCACGTTGTGGGACGAGATCGCGCCGCCCGCGCCGCTGCCGATACCGGTCGACGCGCAACGCGCGATGCAAGGCAACAACGCGAGCTACACGCGCAAGTAACCGACACCGAACCGCACCGGCGCTCGTCGATCGATGCGCCGTCCGAGAGGCCCGACATGAACGTTCCGCTGTCTTCGCTTCGCCGCCCGGCTCTCGCCGCGCTGTGCGCGACGCTCGCCGGCATCGTCTGCGGCACGGCATTCGCGCAGGAACAGCCCGCGAACCCCGGCGACGTCATCGTCGCGCGCGACATCACGCCGCGCGTCGCGTACGACACTGTGCCGAAAGCCCAGGACCCCGTGCTCGTGCGCGCGACGACGTTTCCGGCGAACAGCTTCGATCCGATGATGGCCACGATGGTCTCCGACACGGACCTGACCAACGCGCACGGCTCGAATGGCGTCGCGCCCGGCGGGATCCTCGGCGGCAGCGGCATGCAGGCCGTCACGCGCGTCCTCGCCGGTGACGCGGGCAGCAGCGCGATCGTGCGCGGCGCGATCGGCGGTGCACCCACGACGGGCGGCATCGGCGGCACGATCGCGAACTCGGTGACGGGTGCGATCGCCCCGCTCACGAGTGCACTGGGAGCCATCAAGTGAACACGCGCACGCTTCGCGCGCCGCTCGCGATCGCACTCGTTGCCGCGTTCGCTGCACCGGGCGTGTTCGCACAGAGCGAACCGGTCGTCAGCGGTAACGCAACGATTGCGACCGACGCAGGCAGCGGTGTAACCGGCGCAATCGCGGTCAACGAAACGGCCGGCCTCGACAACGCGCAGAGCAATCAGCTCGCGTTGGGAATGGGTACCCCAGGCGGCGGATACGTCGGCGTCACGCAGTCGGCGATCGCGCACGCACACGTGGGCGACACGACGACGCGCATCGAGGGCTCGGCATTTTCGAATGTCTCGGGCGCACTGCTGGTGAACCAGAGCGCAGGGGCGGGAAATCTTCAGCGCAACAGCACCGTGCTCGGCACGCTGGGCGCGGAAGCAAGGGCTGTCTCGGATACCGAACTATCCGAGACAGCCCCGGGACACGGAGGACCGGGACTCCCGGTGGGCGGGCGGGTTATGCCCGAGGCGTCGATTAGCGGCGACGCTTTCAAGCATATCAGCGGCATCGTACAAGTCAACCAGACCTCCGGCGCCGGTAATGCAACGGCGAACAGTTTTGTGCTCCGTCCCCCGGCGGGCACTCTTTTTAATTAAGCCATCACCGTAACGGAGCGTACTATGAAGCGCACACTCATTGCAGCGGCGGTCCTCTTGACAGCGGCAGGTTCCGTCTATGCCGCGCCGCCGAAGGTATATCTGTTCAATACGACCGGCGTAACCGAAACGGTCGGCATTCGCGGCTGGGTCCGGATCTTCGGATGCGTGACCGTGACGAGCACCGCGGGCGCTGTCATCAACAACAACCAGACCGTGATGCTCCCCGAAGGGACGTCGCTCGACCCGAACTATCACAGCTACACGCTGGGTGCGGTCACGACGACCTTCAACAACGAAGACAAGAACGTCTCGGTGAACGGCAGCTCGTCGTTCTCGTCGAGCGAATCGTTCATGAAGATGTCGTCGTCGAAGTCGAGCAAAACGCACGCGTCGTCGCACGATTCGAGCAGCGTGACGGCATGGGCGTCGGCCGAAAACGAAACGTCGCAGTCGAGCAGAAACTCACAGCACTCGTCCTCGTCGACGGACACGAGCGCCAGCAGCGGTCACCAGGCCGTCGCGGGCGTCCTGACGGTCACGGTCGCCGCGTCTGCGAACGCAAGCGAAACGCATACCCACACCGGCAATCGTCGCAACGGCGGCAGCAGCGAGAGCAAGAACTTCGACGGCAGCCTCTATGTGGCAGGCGCGGCCGGTGTCGCATGGGACGGTGCGTCGTCGAAGAGCACGACGCACAACGACATGTCGAGTTCTTCGAAGAGCTCAAGCTCGTCGGAAAGTGAAGACGGCTACAAGGCGCGCGTGCATCACGACCAGTCGGCATCGACCGAATCGTCGAGCAAGTCGTCCGAGAAGAGCGCGTCCGAGACGTTCTCGAAGAGCAAGTCGTGGAGCTACAACCTCGACCTCGACAAGACTGACGTGACCACGACGGGCAGCGTCACGCACTACGTCGACACCCGCCACGCCGGCGTGCTGAACGCAGGCACCGGCAGCAACGCCGCATCGGGCGTGACCGGCAACCTCGGCGTGAACGTCGCGGAAGGCATCGACAACGCGCAAAGCAACGACGTGTCGCTTGCGTCGGTCGACATCGGCAACGTGTTCGGCAACGCGCAGATCTTCAGCAAGCAGTCGTCGGCGGGCTACGCCAGTGTCAACAACTTCAAGCTGAACGCGACGGTCGGCGACGGCTCGCTGTCGAACGTGTCAGGCAACGTCGGCGTGAACGTCGCGTCGGGCATCGGCAACGTGCAGAACAACAGCCTGGCCGGCGCCGTGACGACCGTCAATGCGACGCAAGCCCAGACGGTCGCGATGGTCGCGACCGACGACAACACGCAAACCGCGGCGGCGGGGGTCAGCGGACGCTTCGAAGGCAATGCGACGCTCGGCGCGAACACGCTGCACGGCTCGACCGGCAACATCGGCGTGAACATTGCTGGCGGTGTCGGCAACCTTCAGCACAACGGTCTCGCAATTGCCGCGCTCAACAACGGTCATTGACCGTTACAACCGGGGGAACGCGCGCCGTGCCGCACAGCTTGCAGCGCGGCGCGCGTAGCAGGAGATCAGCATGTCCGGGGAACATCGCCTGTGGCCGCTGCGCGTCGCCATCGCCATCGCATGCGGCACCGGATGCGCGGCAGTCGCCGCGCAATCGAGCATCGACACGTCCACATTCGCAGGCGTGCCGCTCACGAAGCATCTGCAATCGATGCGCGACCTGCGCTATCGCGACATCGTCAACCAGCAATTCGATTTCAGTTGCGGCTCGGCCGCGCTCGCGACGCTGCTCAAGTACGGCTACGACATCGATATTCCGGAAACCGAAATGATCCGGCGGATGATGGCGTTCTCGACGCCCGACGTCGTGGTCAAGAACGGCTTCTCGATGCTCGACATGAAGAAGTTCGTCGAGACGCTCGGCCTGCGCGGTCGCGGCTTCCGGGTCGGCATCGACGCGCTGTACCACCTGCAGATTCCCGTGCTCGTGCTGATGAACCTCGACGGATACGAGCACTTCGTGATCGTCAAGCATGCGGAAAACGGCCGGATCTTCCTCGCCGACCCCGCGCTCGGCAATCGCATCGTGCTCGAGCAGGACTTCGTCAAGACCTGGAACGGCCTCGTTTTCGCCGTGCTGGGCAAACCGTTCAAGGAGGACTCTCCCCTTTTGCAGAACAACGAATCGCTGGCGCTCAAACTGCGCGACCAGGCGCTCAACACGGGCTCCGCCGCGATTCCTTTCGTCGAATTCGGCTTGATCAAGGCAGACCTGTTCTGACCCGTCATGAAACGCTCCCTCTCGCCGCTTTGCCTCGCATGGTGTGCTGCCTTGGCGGGCTACGCGAGCGGCGCCGTTGCAGCCGATAACGCGCCCGGCGCGCTCAATTTGCGTCCGTTCGACAATCAGGTGCCGGCACCGGCCGTGCAGCTCGTCGACGATGACGTCCTCGCCCATCAGACCGGCAAATACGCCGACGCAACGATGATTTCCGGGTTCGTGCTGAACCTGGTGTCCCAGTGGCAGTTGCCGAACGGCGCCCTCGCGATTGCGCAAGGCACGCTGTCGGCTGCCACGAATGCCGCGAACCAGCTCAACGCAAACGTCACGACGCTCGCGAAGGTCGTCGACGGCAACGACGCGCCGAGCGGCGCCAACCCGAACGCGATCGCCACCGGCGGGCAATCGGTGTCGGTCAACGGCATCTCGCAGATCACGCAAGTCGCGGGCAACAACAACGCCGGCACCAACGCCGCCGTCATCGATTTCAATGCGCAAAACCCGGCGCCCGCCCCGCTGCCCGGCTCGACGTCGAACACCAGCGCATCCGCGACCAATGCGGCCGGCACGGTGAAGGCCGGCGTCTCGTTCACCGGCAATGGGGTCTCCGTCGTGCTGCAGACACCCGCCGGGCTGGCCACCCAGTCGATCACGCCGGCATCCGCCCAGCAGGCCGGCTCGATCGCACAACTGCTGCAGGTCGCAGGCAATCGCCAGATCGTCTCGAACCAGCTGCACCTCCTGCTGCAGACGCAGCAGATGTCATCGGCGACGCTCCGTCAGATGGGCGTCCTGCAGGCGCTGCAAAACAGCGCCCTCCTGAGGAGATGACAGGCGGCGCGCGAGCCGCGGCATCGCACACGCAACCGCTTACGTGTGCCGCATCAGGCGGGCGCGGACCGGACCTCTTGGCTCCCTTCGCGACCGCTCCATCCGGGGGGAAGGACATGTCTCACAAGTCGTCAACAAATCAGCCGCGCGTTGGGTTTGCCGCCATTCCGGCCGCGGTTCTCTGCTTCACGCTTATGCAAAGCGCACACGCGCAGGCGCTCGCCGACCAGTCGGTCGAGGAGCGGCTCAATACGTTGATGAAGGTCGTCGACGCGCAGCAGCGCAAGATCGACGCGCTCGAGCGCCAGGTCGTGGATCTCGAGATGGCTCGCCGTGGCCGCGGCGAACCGGGCGCGCCCGGCGCCACCGAACCGGCCGCGCTGGTATCGCAGTACACGCCCGTCACGCCCGCTCCGGGGGAAGGCACCGGTACCGCGACCGGCGTGCCGGTGAATCCGCCGCCGCCCGCCGGCAGCGCCGAAACCGGTACGCCGGGCGCCATCGGCACCACGCAGAAAGCGGCCGAGCCCACCCGCACCGCGGCCGAGGACGCGGTCGTGCAGCGCGAGCACGCGCCACTCTTCGACCGCAAGCTGACGATCGACTGGGGGATCAGCGATACCTATTACGACCGGCGGCAACTGCAGCTGTCCGGCTTTCTCGCGCTCGACGCGATCTTCCTCGGCAACCTGAATCTCGGCCAGACGAAGTCGCACCAGCTGATGTCCGACGCGGACGTCCGCTATGGCCTCACCGAGCGCATCAGCGTCGACGTCGACGTGCCGTACATGTACCGCACGTCGACCTTCATCAACGGCGGCGCAGGCGGCGCGGCGAACACGCTGTCCGATACCTCGGTGAATTCGCACGCGCTCGGCGACGTGAACTTCGGCATCTACTACCAGTTCATCAAGGAACATGGCAGCGTGCCGGACATCGTCGGCAGCCTGCGCGTGAAGTCACCGACAGGCACGTCGCCGTTCGGCATCAAGCTGCTGCAGGCCGATGCGAACAACACGAACCTCGTCGCGCCGAGCAAGTTGCCGACCGGCACCGGCTTCTGGAGCATCACGGCCGGGCTGTCCGCGCTGAAGACCTACGACCCGATCGTGCTGTTCGGCAGCTTGTCCTATACGTACAACGTGGCCCGCTCGTTCGCGGACATCTCGTCGGTGGTCGGCCAGACGCAGCCCGCGAAAGTGAAGCTCGGCGACATCGTCCAGCTGGGCGGCGGCGTCGCGCTCGCGTTCTCCGAGCGCGACTCGGCAAGCATCTCCTACACGTTGGCGATCGAACCGTCGACCCGCACCCAGGCACCCGGCGGCGAATGGCAGCGCGTGCCGGGCAGCCAGACGACCGCGTCGACACTGGGCTTCGGCCTCAACCATGTGTTCAACAAGCACCTGACGATGAATGCGTCGGTCGCGATCGGGCTCACGCCCGATGCGCCGAACTACGTCGTCGGCCTGCGCTTCCCGTATACGTTCTGAAGCGCAACACCGCAGCGAGGATACCGTGCACGACTCCCGCCCCGTCTCACCAGCCGCCCCTCCAGGTTTCGTGCCGCGACTGACGATCGCGCACTCGGACGGGGCCGGGACCGGCCACCTGCTTGCAGTCCGGCCACTCGTGTATCTGTCGCGCCGTCCCGACGCGGCGCTCGTCGCACACCTGCGAGAGCGTCACTGGGACGTGCTGAGCGCGAAGTCCGCGCACGACGTGCAGCGGCTCGTGAAACCGGAAGTCGCGCACGCGGGCATCGTCGATCTCGACGGTTTCGCGGCGCGCGACCTGCCCGCGCTCGAGCCCGTCCTGCGCCATCAGCAGATCGGCTGGATCGCACTCGCCGACGCCGTGCGCCTCGCCGAGCCCGACATCCGCAAGCTGATCCGCCAGTGCTGCTTCGATTACGTGAAGGGCCCGCCGACGCATACGACGATCGACTACCTCGTCGGCCACGCGTACGGGATGGTGACGCTGTGCGATCTCGAGCTCGCGACCGACGTCGCGGCGACCGGCGACGACGAAATGGTTGGCACCTGCGAAGCGATGCAGCAGCTGTTCCGCACGATCCGCAAGGTCGCGAACACCGATGCCACGGTGTTCATCTCCGGCGAATCGGGCACCGGCAAGGAGCTGACCGCGCTCGCGATCCACGAGCGCTCCACGCGCCGCAAGGCGCCGTTCGTCGCGATCAACTGCGGCGCGATTCCACATCACCTGCTGCAGTCCGAACTGTTCGGCTACGAGCGCGGTGCGTTCACCGGCGCGAACCAGCGCAAGATCGGCCGCGTCGAGGCCGCGCACGGCGGCACGCTGTTCCTCGACGAGATCGGCGACATGCCGCTCGAAAGCCAGGCAAGCATGCTGCGCTTCCTGCAGGAGGGCAAGATCGAGCGGCTCGGCGGCCACGAATCGATTGTGGTCGACGTGCGGATCATCTCGGCGACGCACGTCGATCTCGAGGCGGCGATGCGCGACGGACGCTTTCGCACGGACCTGTTCCACCGGCTGTGCGTGCTGCGTATCGACGAGCCGCCGCTGCGTGCGCGAGGCAAGGACATCGAACTGCTCGCGCACCACGTGCTGCTGAAATTCCGCAGCGATGGCGCGCGCAAGATCCGCGGCTTCACGCCGTGCGCGATCGAGGCGTTGTACAGCTACCCGTGGCCCGGCAACGTGCGCGAACTGATCAACCGGATCCGCCGCGCGATCGTGATGGCGGACAGCCGGCTGATCTCGGCGGCCGATCTCGATCTCGGGCAGTACACGGTGCAGCAGTCGACGACGCTGGCCGAGGCGCGCGAGCGCGCGGAAAAGCGGGCGATCGAGGCCGCGCTGCTGCGTCACCGGCATCGTCTTGCGGAAGCGGCTGCGGAACTCGGCATCTCGCGCGTCACGCTGTACCGGCTGATGGGCGCGCACGGGTTGCGCGACCTGTCGGACACCGAGCAGCGCGCGGCGGCTGGCGACGACGAGCACGGCAGGTGAACGCGTACGCGCGGCGGCGCGCCGCCGCGCATGGTGCCGGCGCGCGCCGGCATTCCGGTAGAATCGGCGCCATTCCGGTTTTCCCTCTTTCCGACCTTCATGACGACGCTGACCCTGATCGTCGCGCGCGCCCGCAATGGCATTATCGGCCGCGACAACCAGTTGCCCTGGAAACTTCCCGAGGATCTCGCCTTCTTCAAGCGCACGACGATGGGCGCGCCGATCGTGATGGGCCGCAAGACCCACGAATCGATCGGCCGCCCGCTGCCGGGCCGCCGCAACATCGTCGTTACGCGCGACGCGTCGCGCCGCTTCGACGGCTGCGATACCGTCACGTCGCTCGCCGACGCGCTCGCGCTCGCCGCGCAGGACGGTGCGGCCGAAGCGTTCCTGATCGGCGGCGCGCAGCTCTATGCGGAAGGCCTCGCGCTCGCCGACAAGCTGGTCGTCACCGAGATCGACGCCGACTTCGACGGCGACGCGTCGTTCCCGGCGCCGGATCCCGCGCACTGGCAGGAAGTGTCGCGCGATGCGCACCAAGCGGCCGCGCCGAACACGTTCGGCTACGCGTTCGTCGTCTACGCACGCAAGCGCGTCTGACGCCCGCTCGATGACAAAAAGCCCGACCGGCGACAGGCCGGTCGGGCTTCCTTCATGAATGCCGCCGGCCAGGCCGGCGCGCCGGGCGCTTACTGCCCGGCGATCGTCATCTGCTCGATCAGCACCGAGCCGGTTTCCTTCGTGCCGCGCACGATCGAATCCGCGCCGATCGCGACGATGTGCCGGAACATCTCCTGCAGCGTGCTCGCGACGGTGATCTCCTCGACCGGATACTGGATCACGCCGTTCTCGACCCAGAAGCCCGCCGCGCCGCGCGAATAGTCGCCCGTCACGTAGTTCACGCCCTGCCCCATCAGTTCGGTCAGCAGGAGACCCGTGCCGAGCTTCTTCAGCATCGCGTCGAAATCGTCGCCCGGCTGCGTGTTGCTGCTGCGCAGCGCGAGGTTGTGCGAGCCGCCCGCGTTGCCGGTCGTCTGCGTGCCGAGCTTGCGTGCCGAGTAGGTCGACAGGAAATAGCCCTCGACGACGCCATCCTTGACGACGCTGCGCGCGCGCGTGCGCACGCCTTCCTCGTCGAACGGCGCGCTGCCCATCGCGCGCGGCACGTGCGGATCCTCGACGACCTGGACGTGCGGTGCGAACACCGGCTTGCCGAGGCTGTCGACGAGGAACGACGTCTTGCGGTACAGCGCGCCACCGCTCACCGCCTGCACGAACGCGCCGAGCAGGCCTGCCGCGAGCGGCGCCTCGAACAGCACCGGCACCTTGCGGGTATCGAGGCGGCGTGCGCCCATCCGCGCGAGCGCGCGTTCGGCCGCATAGCGCCCGACCGCTTCCGGCGCCGCGAGATCGGCCGCGCTGCGCTTCGACGAATACCAGTCGTCGCGCTGCATGTGGCGGCCGCTGCCTGCGATCGGCGCGCACGCGATGTAGTGGCGCGAGTACGGATAGCCGGCGAGGAAGCCGCGCGACGTCGCGAGCACGAACTGCGAATGCTGCGCGGACACGCTTGCGCCTTCCGAATTGCGGATCTGCGGGCTGACCGCGAACGCGGCGTCTTCCGCACGGCGGGCGAGCTCGACCGCGTCGTCGGCGGACAGGTCCCACGGGTGATAGAGGTCGAGGTTGCGCGGATCGGTTTCGAGCAGCTCGGCTTCGGCGAGCCCGGCCGCGTCGTCCTCGGCGGTGAAGCGCGCGATGTTGTAGGCGGCGGCGACGGTGTCCTTGATCGCGGCCGGCGAGAAGTCCGACGTGCTCGCGTTGCCGCGCTTCTTGCCGATGAACACGGTCACGCCGACCATCTTGTCGCGGTTGTGCTCGATCGTCTCGACTTCGCCGCGGCGCACCGACACCGACAGGCCGTCGCCTTCGGAGATTTCGGTCGCGGCATCCGACGCACCGAGCGCCTTCGCGTGCCGGAGGATGTCCGAGGCGATTTCTTTCAGCTGATCCTGCGTATGCGGGAAATAGCGCGCTTGCGTGTCGAGATTGGCAGCCATCTTCGTTTTATCCGGTGGCAGGCTTGCGGCCCGCGTGTTCAAAATGTCGTATCCCGCGATCATATCAGTGTGCAGTGTGCGCCGGGCCGCCCCAAGCGCACTGATCGCCCCCCTCGGGGGGGGCAGCGAACGCAGCGAGCGCGGGGACCGTGTCATTTCAGGTCCGGGAGATCGGAGCGGAGAAGCTTGGGGCGGCCGCGGCGCGATACAATGCCGCCCATGACACGCAAAACCCGTATTCAGCCGATCGAGCACGCCGACGACGACGCCGGCCACGGCTACGATCGCCCCAGCAAATCCCAGTTGAAGCGCGAGATGCACGCGCTGCAGGAACTCGGCCAGGCGCTCGTCGACCTGCCGAAGGACGCGCTCAAGCGCATGCCGATGCCCGAAGACCTCGCGGACGCAGTGCGCGAAGCGCGCCGCATCACCGATCACGAGGGCAAGCGCCGCCAGCTCCAGTACGTCGGCCGCGTGATGCGCTCGCTGACCGACGACGAGACGGCCGCGCTGCGCACCGCGCTCGACGCGCAGCGCGGCGTGAACAAGGCCGCGACGGCCCGCCTGCACTGGATCGAGCGCACCCGCGAACAGCTGCTCGCGGACGACGCCGCGCTGACCGAATTCATCCACCAGCACCCGGACGCCGACGTGCAGGAAGGCCGCACGCTGATCCGCAACGCGCGCAGGGAGACGCAGCAAGGCAAGCCGCCGCGCTACTACCGCGAGCTGTTCCAGTGGATCAAGACGGCAAGCGGCGCGCCCGGCGTGGATGACGCGGACGAAGCGGACGAAGCGGACGACGAGTCCGCGGGAGACGATCATGACGACGACGCGTAACCATCCGGACGAGCTGGTGGTCGGCCTCGTGTCGATCAGCGATCGCGCGAGCACCGGCGTCTACGAGGACAAGGGCATTCCCGCCCTGCAGGAGTGGCTCGCCGCCGCGCTGAGCTCGCCGTGGCGCGCCGAGACGCGGCTGATCCAGGACGACGCGGCGACGATTTCCGCGACGCTCGTCGAGCTGGTCGACACGGCCGGCTGCGACCTCGTGCTGACGACGGGCGGCACCGGCCCCGCGCGCCGCGACGTGACGCCCGAGGCGACGCTCGCGGTCGCGACGAAGGAAATGCCGGGATTCGGCGAGCAGATGCGGCAGATCAGCCTGAATTTCGTGCCGACCGCGATCCTGTCGCGGCAGGTCGCGGTGATCCGCGAGACGGCCGATCATGCCGCGCTGATCATCAACCTGCCGGGCCAGCCGAAATCGATCAAGGAAACGCTCGAAGGACTGCGCGGCGCGGACGGCAAGACCACCGTGCCCGGCATCTTCGCCGCGGTGCCCTATTGCATCGACCTGATCGGCGGGCCGTACATCGAGACGAACGCCGCGGTGGTCGCGGCGTTCAGGCCGAAGAGCGCGCAGCGCGCGCCCCGCTGATCAAGCGCCGGCCCGCTCAGGCAGCCGGCGCGGATTCGCCGGTCGGCGCCGGCGTGGCGGGGATCAGGAAATGCTGGCGGTAGTACTTCAGCTCGTCGATCGACTCGTGGATGTCGGCGAGCGCCGTATGCATCGCGCGCTTCTGGAAACCCTTGTAGATCGCGGGCTGCCAGCGGCGGCACAGCTCCTTCAGCGTGCTGACGTCGAGGTTGCGGTAGTGGAAGAAACGCTCGAGATCCGGCATCCAGCGCGCCATGAAGCGGCGGTCCTGGCAGATCGAATTGCCGCACATCGGCGATTTGCCGGGCGGCACGTACTGGCCAAGGAACGCCTGGAGCTGCGCGGCGGCATCCGCTTCGGTGACCGTCGATGCGCGCACGCGGTCGATCAGCCCCGAGCGGCCGTGCGTCGACTTGTTCCAGTCGTCCATCTTGGCGAGCGTCGCGTCGCTCTGGTGGATCGCGAACACCGGCCCTTCGACTGCGATCTCGAGCGTCGAGTTGGTCACGACGACCGCGACTTCGATGATGCGGTCGTTATCCGGGTCGAGGCCCGTCATTTCCATGTCGAGCCAGACGAGATTCAGCTCGTTGCGCACGAGTTCGGGCTGGCTGGAGGAAGCGGGGGTATCGGTCATGAGTCATCCTGGAAAATGGCGGACGGCGTGCTGCGCCGCGGCGGCCGGCGTCGCGTCAGCGGGCCCGGTCCGCAAGAACATATAATTCTCGCATAGAACCCTTTGGCGCCTTCGATGTCACCTTTTTCGTTCACCCTGCTGTTCGCGCTCGCCGTGCTCGCGATGGTCGTCACCAAGCTGTGGCTCGCGTCACGGCAGATCCGCTTCGTCGCCGCGCACCGCAATCGCGTCCCTGCCCAGTTCAGCGCAACCATTCCGCTGTCCGCGCACCAGCGCGCGGCCGACTACACGGTCGAGCGCACCCGTCTGACGATGCTCGAGATCGTCGTCAGCGCGGGTGTGCTCGTCGGACTCACGCTGCTCGGCGGCGTCGGCGCGCTCGACGCGCTCCTGACCGGCTGGCTGGGCCGCGGCTACGGGCAGCAGGTCGGGCTCGTCGCCGTGGTGTTCGCGATCATGAGCGTGATCGACGTGCCGTTCGAGTACTACCGCCAGTTCGGGATCGAGGAGCGCTTCGGCTTCAACCGGATGCCGAAGCGCCTGTTCTTCACCGACATGCTGAAGAACGCACTGCTCGGCGCCGCGCTCGGCCTGCCGCTGCTGTTCGTCGTGCTGTGGCTGATGAACCAGGCGGGCAACCTGTGGTGGCTGTGGACGTGGATCGTCTGGGTCGCGTTCCAGATGCTCGTGCTGCTGATCTACCCGACCTTCATCGCCCCGCTCTTCAACAAGTTCGAGCCGCTCAAGGATGACGCACTGCGTGCGCGCATCGAATCGCTGATGAAGCGCTGTGGCTTCGCGGCGAAGGGCCTGTTCGTGATGGACGGCAGCCGCCGGTCCGCGCACGGCAACGCGTACTTCACGGGCTTCGGCGCGTCGAAGCGGATCGTGTTCTTCGACACGCTGCTCGCGCGCCTGTCCGGCGAGGAAATCGAGGCCGTGCTCGCGCACGAGCTCGGCCATTTCAAGCGCCGCCACGTGATGAAGCGCATGCTCGTGTCGTTCGTGCTGAGCCTCGTGCTGCTTGCGCTGCTCGGCTGGCTCGCGCAGCGCGCATGGTTCTACACGGGGCTCGGCGTCACGCCGTCGCTCGATTCCAGCAACGCCGGCGCCGCGCTCGTGCTGTTCTTCCTCGCGATCCCCGTATTCCTGTTCTTCGCGACGCCGGTCGGCAGCCTGACGTCGCGCAAGCACGAATTCGAGGCCGACGCGTTCGCCGCCAGCCAGACGCACGCGCAGGATCTCGTCAGCGCGCTCGTAAAGCTGTACGAGGACAATGCATCGACGCTGACACCCGACCCCGTCTATACCGCGTTCTACTACTCGCACCCGCCCGCGTCGCAGCGGATCGACCGGTTGCTGCAGCAAGCATGAGCCGGCCGACCTCCCGCAAGCCGGCCCCGCGCGCGTCGGGCGCGGAACGTGCCGAAGGCCGCGTGATCGCGGCGCACGGGCGCCACTACATCGTCGCGCCCGACGACGGCGGCGCGATGCTGCAGTGCTTCCCGCGCGGCAAGAAGAGCGACATCGCGGTCGGCGACCGCGTCACGTACGAGCGCTCGTCCGCCGACCAGGGCGTAGTCGTCGAGATCGGCGAGCGGCGCAACCTGCTGTACCGTTCCGACCAGTTCAAGTCGAAGCTGTTCGCGGCCAATCTCGACCAGTTGCTGATCGTGCTTGCGACCGAGCCCTATTTCAGCGAGGACTTGCTCGGGCGCGCATTGATCGCCGCCGAGGCCAACGACCTGAAGCCGCTCGTCGTGCTGAACAAGATCGACGTCGAGGCCGCACTGCCGGTCGCCCGCGAGCGGCTCGCGCCGTACCGCGCGCTCGGCTACGACGTGCTCGAACTGTCCGTGAAGGGCGCGCCCGACGACGCGCGGGCGCAATTGATGCCGCATCTCGACGGACACTCGACGATCCTGCTCGGCCAGTCCGGGATGGGCAAATCCACGCTCGTGAACCTGCTCGTGCCCGACGCGGAAGCCGCGACCCGCGAAATCTCGGCCGCACTCAACAGCGGCCGGCACACGACGACGTTCACGCGCCTCTATCCGCTGCCAGGCAGCGACGGCGCGCTGATCGATTCACCGGGCTTCCAGGAATTCGGTCTCTATCATCTGACGGAAGGCCGGCTCGAGCGCGCGTTCCCGGAGTTCCGCCCGTTGCTCGCGGATTGCCGTTTCTATAATTGTCATCATCTGCACGAGCCGGGCTGCGCGATCCTGGAAGCTGTCGCCGACGGCCGCGTTGCGCCGTCGCGGCATGCGTTGTACGCGCAACTGGTACACGAGGCGAGCCAGATCGTGCGTTGATGAGCTGATCCGGCCGCGGCGGTCGGGTCGCCCCGGCCACCACCGACAGGAACCGCGATGCGTTTCAAGGCACCCGATCTCGCGACCGCGCAGCATTGGGCCAACGTCCTCGAAGCGGCCGGGATCGGCTGCGAACTGCACAATCGCTATGCGACGGGCGCGCTCGGCGGCATTCCCGCCGATGCATGTGCGCCCGAGGTCTGGCTCGACGACGAGCGCGACGACACGCTTGCGCGCCGCCTGCTCGACGCTGCATCGCACGGCCCGGCGGACGGCGCGGCGCCTTGGCGGTGCCGGCACTGCGGCGAGGAGCTCGAAGCGCAGTTCACCGCGTGCTGGCATTGCGGCGCGGTACGCGACCCGCGCGACGACTGATCCAGCAAAAAGGCCGGCATCGAGCCGGCCTTGTTGTTTCGTTCGCCGAGCGACACGGCGCCCGCGTCACGACACCCAGACCGCAAGCGTCAGCATCAGCAGCAGGATCATCCACAGAATCACCGCGCGCCACACGAGGCCGACCGCCGACTGCAGCGTGCGCGGCGTGCAATCGTCGCCGACCGTCAACGGACCGCTGTCGCCGACCGCCAGTGCGTCGAGGCTCGACGGCTCCGCGAGTGGCCCGGCGAGGCGCGCACCGAGCGCCCCGCTGCCCGCTGCCAGCAGCACGCCGTCGTTCGGATCGGGCCACTGGCGCGTATGGTTGCGCCATGCGTAGATCGCATCCTCGAAGTTGCCGACGATCGCGAAGCCGAGCGCCGTCAGGCGTGCCGGCACCCAGTCGATCACGAAGAACGCGCGCTGGGCGAACGTCGAGAACGCGGCGGTACGATCATCCGCCGGTGTCGACCAGCTGCGCGCTAGATATTCGGAAATGCGATACAGCACCGCGCCGGCCGGCCCGATCGGCAGCACATACCAGAAGAACACGCCGAACACGTGGCGATGCGACGCGACGACCGCGTGGATCAGCGTGTGGCGGACGATCTCGCCGACCGGCATGTCGACCGTATCGATGCCCGTCCACTCGCGCAGGATTTCGCGTGCGCGCGGCACGTCGTCGTTGTTGAGCGCGAGGTGGATGTCGGTGAAGTAATGGGAGAACTGGCGGAAGCCGAGCGTGAAATACACGACGACGACGTTCCACAGGAATGCGAGCACGAAGCTCACCTTGTACAGCAGGAAATAGATCAGCGCGACGACCAGCACCCACGGCAGCACGACCGCGAGCCACGCGAGGATCCCGTGTTTTTGCTTGCCGGCGTCGAGGCCATGCGCGACGGTTTCCGCATGAAACTGGAACATCGCGAAGACCGGATTGCTCGGCGACAACGCGCGGACCTGTTCGATGATCAGGGCAAGGAGAACCGAAAAGAAAGTCATGCGTGGCGCCGTCTTCGGGTTATGTCATTTTTTGCATAACGATAGCACAGCGTAAGCCACGCCGGGCTGCCGGCGCCGACCGTCGGCGGCCGGCCGGGCGCGCGCGGCCGCGCACCGGATCATCGGGCGGCCAAGAAGCGGTACAGATTGCGCAACATGCCGGCAGTTGCGCCCCAGATGAAGTAATGCCCGCCCCCGTCGCCTCGCGGATAAGGCATCGCAAAAAAACGACGCTCCCCGCCATCCCAGCGGAATACGCGGACTTCGTGGTTCGCCGGATTCATCAGGAACGCGAGCGGCACCTCGAAGATCTCGGCGACTTCGAACGTATCCGCCTGCACGGTGAACGGCGGCTGGACAAGGCCGACGACGGGCGTCACGCAAAAGCCGGTGCCCGTCAGGTAGTCCGGCAATGCACCGAGGATCTCGACCCGCTCGCTGTCGAGCCCGATCTCCTCGTTCGACTCGCGCAATGCGGTCGCGGTCGCATCGAGGTCGAACGGCTCGCGCCGGCCGCCGGGAAAGCTGATCTGGCCGGCGTGATCGTTCAGATGGTCGGCGCGCTGCGTCAGCAGCACGGTCAGACCGGCTTCACGGACGACGAGCGGCACGAGCACGGCGGCACTGCGTGGATCGACACCTTCCTGGAGGCGAGCCTCGAACGGTTCTGCGGTCCATTCGAGCGAACGCGCGAAGCGGTCGCGCATGCCGCGCGGCGTCATGCGTTCGCGATCGATGGCCGGCAGGCCGGCGCCGGTGCCTTCGACAGGCATCACTTCGGGATCGATGATGAGGCGGCGGGTCAATGGGGCACTCTTGATTCGAGTCGATATGAGCGTATTGTCGCGCCAGAATGAAAAAAGCACCCGGGTGGGTGCTTTTTCCTTACAGCTCTTACGCTTGGGTAGCTGCGGCGCGATCCTTCGACACCAGCTTTTCCTTGATTCGAGCCGACTTGCCCGAACGCTCGCGCAGGTAGTACAGCTTTGCGCGACGCACGTCGCCGCGACGCTTCACGACGATGCTCGCCAGCAGCGGCGAGTAGGTCTGGAACGTACGCTCGACGCCTTCGCCCGACGAAATCTTGCGGACGATGAACGACGAGTTGAGGCCACGGTTGCGCTTCGCGATCACGACGCCTTCGTAAGCCTGAACGCGCTTGCGGTTACCTTCAACCACGTTCACGTTCACGATCACCGTGTCGCCCGGGGCGAATTCGGGGATCGTCTTGCCTGCGAGCGCGCGCTCGATTTCTTCCTGCTCAAGCTTTGCAATCAGATTCATCACTGACTCCTAAAACCATCTTGTCGGCGTTTGCGCCCGCCCGTTCCCAGGCTCGGCCCCGATAGAGGATGGATTCACATCAGGCGCCATACACGCATGTACGGCACCGCCAATTCCCGCCCGCAAGCACCGCCTCAGGAGGCGTCCTTCGCTTCGCGTGCGAGGTTCGCGAGCCAGGCCTCGTCGGCACGGCTCAGCAACTTGTCGCGACGCGCCCGGACGATCAGGTCCGGACGCTTCAACCACGTATTCTTCAATGCCTGCTGGCGCCGCCAGCGCTCGATCTCGGCATGGTGCCCGCCGAGCAGCACGTCCGGCACGCGCATCCCGTCGTATTCTTCAGGGCGCGTGTAATGCGGACAATCGAGCAGGCCGCCGACGAAACTGTCCTGCACGGCCGACTGCGCATCGTTCAGCACGCCGGGCAGCAGACGCACGACGGCATCCATCATCGCCATCGCAGGCAGTTCGCCGCCGGACAGCACGAAATCGCCGAGGCTGATCTCTTCGTCGACGCAGCGGTCCAGCAGACGCTGGTCGATCGCCTCATAGCGCCCGCACAGCACGATGACGCCCGGCTCCTGCGCCATCCGCACGACACGTTCGTGCGTGAGGGGCGCGCCCTGCGGCGACATCATCACGACGCGCGTGCTCGCGATACCCTGCTCCGCCTGCGCCGCCTTCGCGGCGCCGATCGCGGCTTCGAGCGGCTTCGCCAGCATCACCATGCCCGGACCGCCGCCGTACGGGCGATCGTCGACCGTGCGGTAGTTGTCCGTCGTGAAATCGCGTGGATTCCAGGCGCGCAGCCCGAACCGCCCCTGCTTGACCGCCCGGCTGGTAATCCCCCAGTCGGTCAGCGCACGGAACATCTCGGGAAAGAGCGTGACGACATCGAACTGCACCGCGCTCTCCGTGACCTGGTCCATTTAGTAATCGGCTTCCCAGTCGACGACGATGCGACGCGCCGCCTGATCCACCGTTTTGACGTACACGCCGACGAACGGGATCAACCGTTCGGCAGCCGCCGGCCGACCGTCTTTCCCGGTCGCCGGGCATTCGATGCGCATGATCGAATGCACGCCGTTGTCGATCATCCCGACCACCTTCCCGAGCGCCACCGATTGCTCGTTGACGACCTCGAGGCCGATCAGGTCGACCCAATAAAATTCGTCCGACGCGAGCGCCGGAAAATCGTCGCGACGCACGAACACGCGAAAGCCGCGCAAGTCCAGCGCGGTATCGCGATCGCCGCAACCGGCAGGCTGGGCGACAACCGTGTCGCCATGCGTCTTCGCCTGCGTGATGCGAGCGGAACGACGTTCGGCGCCCCGCTCCAGCCACCACTGGCGCGCGCTGAGCAGCGCATCGCCACCGCGGCCGGCATCCGCATGCGCCGCCACCTTGACCCAGCCCTTGAGGCCGTAGGCATCGACTACCGCCCCGACCTCGACAGCATCGTCGGGCAAGGCTTGCACCACTTCGAGGCCGCCGTGCCCGGCAGCCGCACCGGCGTCCGCGGTAGACCCGCGTTCGACCGGCTTGCGGACGAATGCGCCAAACGACGCACGCCCGCGCCTTGCATTACCGGTATCGTGATCCGACATCAATGCACCTCACAGCCGGCACGACCGGCACACCGCGCCATGTTAGGCAGCCGGCTGCGCCTTCTGCGCTTGCTTCACGAGACGCTCGACGGTCGGCGACAGTTGCGCGCCAACGCCTTGCCAGTACGTCAGGCGGTCCTGAGCGATACGCAGCGATTCGCCCTTCGTCGCAACCGGGTTGTAGAAGCCGACGCGCTCGATGAAGCGGCCGTCACGACGGTTGCGCGAATCGGTAGCGACGATGTTGTAGAACGGGCGCTTCTTCGAGCCGCCGCGAGCCAGACGGATGATAACCATATGAAATCCTTCGGGAAAACCGGGTTCGAAACTACTGAAACGTGCGATTATAGCTGGAAACCAGAGGCACAACAAACACTTACGCGCAAAAAATCCGCGGATGCGCAGTTCGCGAGGCATACAATCGTACTGTCCAGGACCGCCCGCCGCCGCCATGCTGCCCCTTCGCGCCGCGGCGCGCCGTGCACGGCGCCGCGTTGCGGGGCTGCTTGCCGGTGTCGCCTGTCTCTTCTGTCTTGCCTGCGCAACGACGTACGCCGCCGGCGGGCTGCCGGTGGACGAACTCGCCGTGCCGCCCGGTTTTCACGTGTCGGTGCTGACCGACGCGGTGCCGACCGCACGGGAAATGGCGTGGTCGCCACGTGGCATCCTGTATGTCGGCAGCCGCGAAGGCCGTGTGCACGCACTCGTGATGCGAGAGGGGCAGATCAGCGAGCACCACGTGATCGCATCCGGGCTCGACATGCCGGTCGGCGTCGCTTATCGGGACGGCGCATTGTACGTGTCGGCCGTGTCGCGTATTGTGCGCCTCGACCGCATCGACGACCAGCTCGCCGCACCGCCGAAGCCCGTCGTCGTCACCGACGCGCTGCCGACCGAGCATCATCACGGCTGGAAATTCATCGCGTTCGGTCCGGACGGCAAGCTGTACGTGCCGACCGGCGCGCCGTGCAACATCTGCCTCGCCGACCGAAACCGCTACGCGCTCATCGCGCGGATGAACGCGGACGGCAGTCACCGGGAGGTGGTTGCACGCGGCGTGCGCAATACGGTCGGATTCGCGTGGCATCCCGATACGGGCGAGCTGTGGTTCACCGACAACGGCCGCGACTGGATGGGTGACGACGTGCCGGACGACAAGCTCAACCGCGCGCCGCGCGCGGGCCTCGATTTCGGTTTCCCCTACTGCCACGGCGGCGACACGCCCGATCCCGAATACGGCAGCAAGGATGTCTGCCGCCACTATACGGGCCCGGTGCTGAAGCTCGGCGCGCACGTCGCGTCGCTCGGCATGCGCTTCTATACCGGTGCGATGTTTCCGGCCGCCTTTCGCAACAACATCTTCATCGCCGAACACGGCTCGTGGAACCGCAGCACCAAGGTCGGCTATCGCGTGATGCGCGTCGTCGCATCCGCCGACGGCAGCCACGCGCGGCAAACGCCATTCGTGACCGGCTGGCTGCGACCCGACGGCACCGTATGGGGTCGCCCCGCCGACGTGCTGCCGCTGCCCGACGGCTCGCTGCTCGTCAGCGACGACTACGCGGGCGCGATCTATCGCATCACCTATGCGGCACCTTGACGCAGACCGGAGGTGACCGCCTTCACCCCGACATCGTAGAATGCGTGCCGGGCTTCGCGCCCGCGCCGCGTCTCTGGCGGCCTATTCCATCGACATTACGCCCGCGATCCATGTCCAGCAGCACCGCCACCCCGATCCGCCGTTTCCGCTCCAAGACGCTGACCGCCGCCCTCGCCTTCCTGTTCGGCTCGATCGGCGCCCATCGTTTCTATCTGTATGGCTTCCGGGATGTATATGGCTGGGCGCACCTGCTCGCGACGATCGTCGGCATCCCCGGCTTCCTGCTGCTCGCCGCAACCCAGCGCACCGCAGGCCTCGGCTGGTGGCTGGCCGTGCCCGGTGCGATCTCGCTGCTCGCAGCGTTCCTCGCGGCGATCGTCTACGGCCTGCGCCCCGACGAAAAATGGGATGCGCAATTCAACGCCAGCACTGGCAAGCACAGCCGCTCCGGCTGGACGGTGATCTTCGTCGTGATCTTCTCGCTGCTGATCGGCGCGTTCCTGCTGATGACCGCGCTCGCCATCTCGTTCCAGACGTATTTCGAATCGCAGGTCGAAGCGGCCAAGCAAATCTCGCAATAACCAGCTCGACGCAAGGGCGACTCACGGGATGCCCGCGACACCGGCCGCACGCCGCTGAACACATTCGGGGCCACGGCAATCACCGGCCGGCCGCGCTCGGGCAACCGGCCACGTTGCCCCGCCCGGCAGCACCCCCGAACTAGAAGAGACTCAACTGCGTGTCGTCGCGCGGCATCGAACCGGCTGCCCGCGCGTTCGAACGCCTGAGGGCAGCCTTTTCGGCGTCCGACCCGCGGACGGTCGCTCCGCGAACGGTCTGTCGCGGAGCGCCGCCGTCCAGATCGCCTGCCCGCGGATGGCCGGCCCCAGGATGGCCTGCCCCCCGAAACTGCGACAGATCGAGGATGCCGTTTGCGCGCTCGTTCAGCCCGAGCCGCTTGACCGCCTGACGAAAACGCTGCTTCAGCAGATCCGCCCAGATCCCCTCGCCCTTCATCCGCTTGCCGAAATCCGAGTCGTAGTCCTTGCCGCCCCGCATGTCGCGCACGCGGTTCATCACGCGCTCCGCGCGATCCGGGAAATGCGCGGTCAACCAGTTCCGGAACAACGGCGCAACTTCCCACGGAAGCCGCAGGATGATGTAACTCGCGTGCGTCGCCCCCGCCTCCGCACACGCTTCGAGCACCCGCTCCATGTCGGGCTCGGTGACGAACGGAATCACCGGCGCGATGCTTACGCCGACCGGCACCCCGGCTTCACGCAATGCGCGGATCGTGCGCAGCCTGCGAGCCGGCGTCGCCGCGCGCGGCTCCAGCGTGCGCGCGAGATCCGCGTCGAGCGTCGTGATCGTGACCGCCGCCATCACCTGCCCCCGCGCGGCCATCGGCGCGAGCAGGTCGAGATCGCGCTCGATCAGCGACGACTTCGTGATCGCGGCAAACGGCAGTCCGCGATCGTGCATCACCTGAATCACGCTGCGCGTAATGCGCAGATCCCGTTCGACCGGCTGGTACGCATCGGTGTTGACACCGAGCGCGATCGGCTCGGGCACGTAGCTTTTTCTGGAGATCTCGCGCTCGAGCAGTTCGGCTGCGTTGACCTTCGCATAGATGCGGCTCTCGAAATCGAGCCCGGGCGACAGGCCGAGATAGCTGTGCGTCGGCCGCGCGAAGCAATAGATGCAGCCGTGCTCGCAGCCGCGATACGGATTGAGCGATACGCTGAATGGAATGTCGGGGGACTGGTTGCGCGTCAGAATGCTCTTCGCGCGCTCCTCGAACACCTGCGTACGCAGTGGCGCGGGCAGATCGGCATCGTCCGCCTCGTGCGTCCAGCCGTCGTCGACGGCCTCGCGCAGCGCCGTCTCGTACCGCCCCTGCAGGTTGTCGACCGCCCCGCGCCCCTTGCGGGGCATTGGCGGCGCAACCGGAAATTCGTTGTCGGATCGATCACCCATTTCGCCACCCAGTCACCTGCGCCCAATACTGGATATTTATACAGTATCGGGCGCAGCGTGCCAAGGGTGAAATCGGCGGTCTATTCGTCGACCGAAATCGTCAGCGTCTCCTTGATTTCCTCCATCACGACATAGCTCTTCGACTGCACCGCGCCCGGCAACTGCAGCAGGATGTCGCCGAGCAGCTTGCGGTAGTCGGCCATTTCGCCGATGCGTGCCTTGATCAGATAGTCGAAATCACCGGACACGAGGTGGCACTCGAGCACCTCGTCGATCTTCATCACTTCGCGGCGGAACTGCTCGAACATGTTGCCGCCCTTGTGACCGAGCGTGATCTCGACGAACACGAGCAACGCGGCGCCGAGTTGGGCCGGATCGACCCGCGCGTGATAGCCGGTGATCACCCCGTCGCGCTCCATGCGCCGTACGCGTTCGATGCACGGCGTCACGGTCAGGCCGACCTGTTCCGCGAGGTCCTTCATCGCCATCCGGCCGTCGTGCTGGAGCAGTTTCAGGATGCGCCGGTCGAGCTTGTCGAGCGTGCGTACCGGCTGGCGTTGAGTTCTCATGGCTTTTTGCTGAAAAACAGAAAAATACGATAACAAAACCTACACCTTCGACAATACCATAGCGCAAAAAACTAGATCAGCTAGAGGTTACACGGAGCCGCGGGTGCTACCGGCCTCGATCTGGTCCTTCAATCTGGAGCAGCTATGCGAGTCGTCGTTTTGGGCAGCGGTGTAGTGGGCGTGGCGAGCGCGTATTACCTTGCACGTGCCGGTCATGAAGTTACGGTGATCGACCGGGAGGCCGGCCCGGCGCTCGAGACGAGCTTCGCGAACGCAGGCCAGATCTCGCCCGGCTACGCGGCGCCGTGGGCCGCGCCCGGCGTGCCGCTGAAGGCCGTCAAGTGGATGTTCGAGAAGCACGCGCCGCTCGCCATCCGCCTCGACGGCACCCGCTTCCAGCTCCAGTGGATGTGGCAGATGCTGCGCAACTGCACGTCCGAGCGCTATGCGGTCAACAAGGGCCGCATGGTCCGCCTCGCCGAATACAGCCGCGACTGCATCCAGGCATTGCGCGCCGACACCGGCATCGCGTACGAAGGCCGCACGGGCGGCACGCTGCAGCTGTTCCGTACACAGCAGCAGCTCGACGGCGCGGCGAAGGATATCGCGGTGCTGAAGGAAGCCAACGTGCCGTTCGAACTGCTGTCGCCGGCCGAACTGAAGAACGCCGAACCGGCGCTTGCCACGGTGTCGCACAAGCTGACGGGCGGCCTGCGCCTGCCGGGCGACGAAACCGGCGACTGCCAGCTGTTCACGACGCGCCTCGCCGCACTCGCGGAAGGGCTCGGCGTGAAGTTCCGCTACAACACGCCGATCGACGCGCTCGCGGTCGCCGGCGGCAAGATTGCCGGCGTGCAATGCGGCAGCGAGACGGTGCGCGCGGATGCCTACGTGGTCGCGCTCGGCTCGTACTCGACCCGCTTCATCGCGAACCTGATGAAGATTCCCGTCTATCCGCTCAAGGGCTACTCGATCACCGCGCCGATCGTCAACGAAGCGGCAGCGCCCGTGTCGACGGTGCTCGACGAGACCTACAAGATCGCGATCACGCGCTTCGACCAGCGCATCCGTGTCGGCGGCATGGCGGAGATCGTCGGCTTCGACAAGCGCCTGCTCGACGCGCGCCGCGAAACGCTCGAAATGTGCGTGAACGACCTGTTCCCGGGCGGCGGCGACACGTCGAAGGCGACGTTCTGGACGGGCCTGCGCCCGATGACGCCGGACGGCACGCCGATCGTCGGCCGCACGCCGATGTCGAACCTGTTCCTGAACACCGGCCACGGCACGCTCGGCTGGACGATGTCGTGCGGTTCCGGCCAGCTGCTCGCAGACCTGATCTCGGGCAAGAAGCCGGCGATCCAGGCAGACGACCTGTCGGTGCACCGCTACCTGAAGGACGTGGCAGGCCAGCCGCGCCCCGCTTACGCGTAAGCCGATGCGGCCCGCCGCAACGCGGGCCGGTCGCGGTCAAGCAAAAAGGCGCCAGATGGCGCCTTTTTGCATTGCATCGCAGGCACGCGTC
>NZ_JBSAXD010000139.1:0-375 GCF_053427715.1 Burkholderia sp. MR1-5-21 | reverse complement strand
GCCGATATGACGCTCGAGGGCGCGACCGTTTCTGCCGGTAAGGATTTTTCTGCAATAGTTGGCGGCAATTTGACGGCGACGACGGTCACGGATACCGCGAAGCTCGACAACGTTGCGGCGGACAGCAAGACGCGGCAAGAAGTCGATCACGTTTATGACGAACGCACCGTCGGCACGCAAATTACGGCCGGTGGCAATGCGACCCTGGCGGCGGTGAGCATTGAAACGTCGAAAGGCAACGTAGCGCTGACGGGTTCGTCACTCACGGCGGGCGTGACGAATGGCGTTGAAAACGGTACGGGGGCCGCGAACATCGTAGCGACGGGCGACGTCACGTTGAACGAAGCCCGTGAGGAACATGACAACTATCAGGCG
>NZ_JBSAXD010000138.1:0-383 GCF_053427715.1 Burkholderia sp. MR1-5-21 | reverse complement strand
TGGAAGGTCTTCGCGCCTTCGACGCTCGCCGAACGCGCCATCTCGAAGCCGAACACGGTCGGCTTCGGAATGCCCGAGATGCCGTCCGGGCCGCCCGTGAGGCTCGTCAGGTTGTTCGCGAGCAGACGAATGATCTCGCCGAAGCCGAGCGTGACGATCGCGAGATAGTCGCCGCGCAGCCGCAGCACCGGGAAGCCGAGCAGGAAGCCGAACGTCGCCGATGCGATCGCGGCGAGCGGCAGGCATTCCCAGAACGTGAGCCCGAAGTACTGGTTCAGCATCGCGTACGTGTAGCCGCCGACCGCGTAGAAGCCGACGTAGCCGAGATCGAGCAGGCCCGCGAAGCCGACCACGATGTTCAGCCCGAGGCCGAGGATCACGTA
>NZ_JBSAXD010000137.1:0-387 GCF_053427715.1 Burkholderia sp. MR1-5-21 | reverse complement strand
ATGGATACTCCAAAAGGAGTGGGTTTCCCCATTCGGACATCCCCGGATCAAAGCTTGTTTGCCAGCTCCCCGGGGCTTTTCGCAGGCTACCGCGTCCTTCATCGCCTGTGATCGCCAAGGCATCCACCACATGCACTTGTTCGCTTGACCCTATAACGAGTCTGTCTCGTTACAGGTTTGAGTTCTCGCGTTGTGCCGTATTCCAATTGAGCCGAACATAAGTTCGAATCATCTTGAGATACATCGATACAATCACAACCCGGATAGTTTCCACGTCCATCTCAAAGACGCTTCCGCTATCCAAATTACTTACTTCTTCCAGATTGTTAAAGAACGACAGCCGATATGGTGTTACTCATATCACTCTGACTGGCTCAATCGCCAATG
>NZ_JBSAXD010000136.1:0-389 GCF_053427715.1 Burkholderia sp. MR1-5-21 | reverse complement strand
GCCTGGGCGGCGATCCGCGAGGACGAGATCGCGGCGAAGGCGATGGGCATCAACACCCGCAACGTGAAGCTGCTCGCATTCGCGATGGGCGCGTCGTTCGGCGGCCTGTCGGGCGCGATGTTCGGCTCGTTCCAGGGCTTCGTGTCGCCGGAATCGTTCACGTTCTGGGAGTCGATCGTCGTGCTGGCCTGCGTGGTGCTGGGCGGCATGGGCCATATCCCGGGCGTGATCCTCGGCGCGGTGCTGCTCGCGATCTTCCCGGAATTCCTGCGTTCGACGATGGGCCCGCTGCAGAACGCGGTGTTCGGCCATGAAATCGTCGATACGGAAGTGATCCGCCAGGCGCTGTACGGCCTCGCGATGGTGATCATCATGCTGTACCGCTCGGA
>NZ_JBSAXD010000135.1:0-396 GCF_053427715.1 Burkholderia sp. MR1-5-21 | reverse complement strand
CGTCGACAGCGCTCGCCCATACCAAGAGCGAGACGCACTCGGTCTGGGAGATCCAGGGCAACCGCGTGCAGCTCGAATTCACCATCCCGCTCATTGAATCGGCGCGCCTCGCGCAGGCCGGAGAAGAACAGCCTACCAACGAGCGGGTGCTCGAGTACCTGCGCAACCACCTTGGCGCCACCAGCGCGGGCAAGCCGTGCGCCGTCACGCGCTCTCACGCCATGGCGGCGACCAGCCAATTCCGGCGTGTCGAGTTCGAATTCACCTGCCCCGGCACGGAGGACATCGCGCTGCAGTCCTCGGCCTTCTTCGAGCTCGTGCCCTCCCACGTGACCTTCGCGCAGATCAAGACCGCGGACGGGCAGTTCGTCGAGCAGCTGTTCACCCAGGACCAGC
>NZ_JBSAXD010000134.1:0-411 GCF_053427715.1 Burkholderia sp. MR1-5-21 | reverse complement strand
CAGGCGCGCGAGCAGGGCGTGAAGGCGACCTTCATGGGGCCTGAGGGCGTCGGCAACAAGGACGTGACGGCGATCGCCGGCCCGTCGTCGGAAGGCATGCTGGTCACGCTGCCGGCCGACTTCACGGCCGACCCGGCCAACGCGTCGCTCGTGAAGGCATTCGCCGACAAGAAGCGCGACGCGAACGGCCCGTTCCAGATGCCTGCCTACGCAGCGGTGAAGATCATCGCCGACGCGATCGCCGGCGCGAAGACGACCGATCCGACCAAGGTCGCCGCGTACATGCACCAGCACACGTTCGACACGCCGATCGGCAAGGTCTCGTACGACCCGCAGGGCGACCTGAAGGCGTTCAAGTTCGTCGTCTATACGTGGCACAAGGACGCGACCAAGACCGTCGCCGCCAACTGA
>NZ_JBSAXD010000133.1:0-421 GCF_053427715.1 Burkholderia sp. MR1-5-21 | reverse complement strand
CCCGTGATCGCCTTCATCGTCGTGGTCTTGCCTGCGCCGTTCGCGCCGATCAGCGTCACGAGCTCGCCCTGACGGACCTCCATGTCAACGCCCTTGACGGCCTGGATCCCGCCGTAGTTGACCTGCAAGCCCTTGATTTTCAACATTGCCGCTGCCATCAGTGCACCCCTGCGCCGAGATATGCCTCAATCACCTTCGGGTTCTTCTGCACGTCCTGCGGCAGACCCTCGGCGATCACCTTGCCGTAATCGAGCACCGTCATCCGGTTGCACAAGTGCATCACGAGCTTCACGTCGTGCTCGATCAGCAGAATCGTGCGGCCGTCCGAACGGATCTTGTCGAGCAGGCGCGTCAGTTCCACTTTCTCCGTGGCGTTCATCCCCGCCGCCGGCTCGTCGAGCGCGAGCAGCTTCGGGTCGGT
>NZ_JBSAXD010000132.1:0-441 GCF_053427715.1 Burkholderia sp. MR1-5-21 | reverse complement strand
ATCGTGAAGCCGTCGTTGCAGTACACGGCCATTTCACCGGGCAGATGTTTCAGATGCTGGTTCTTCAGGATCTCCATCGTGGTTTGCGCATAACCCGCGACCGGTGCCGACGAATAGAGGTTCGCGTAGTTGGAACCGGGAAAGCCGCTGGTATGCGACAGCAGATGACGCGACGTGATCTGCGTATATTCCGGCGACAGCATCGAGAAGTCCGGCAGGTAGTTGACGATTGGTGCATCGAGGTCGAGTTGCTTGCGGTCTCGCAGGATCATGGCGACCAACGCCGGAAGCACCTTGCTGACCGACCCGACGTTGTAGCGCGTCGTCGTCGTGGCCGCGGTGCCGGTTTGCATCGAGGCCTGGCCGAAGGCTTCGGCCCAGATCATGTCGCTGCCCTTGAACAGCGCGACCGAGACGGTCGCCAGGTTCTGCGGGTTGCTG
>NZ_JBSAXD010000131.1:0-442 GCF_053427715.1 Burkholderia sp. MR1-5-21 | reverse complement strand
GTCCCGCGTTGCGCGCTGCCTGCGCAGCCTTCTGATGCCCTGCACGTCCGAGCGACACGGCCTTCGGCCCTCCTACTCGTTCGGCCCTTCGCCCCAAACCGGCGGCTACTACGGCCTCTGCTGACTTCTCGCTCCGGCTTGCCACCGTCGCCCTTTCAGGCACAAGGCGAGATCTCCCCAGGTAAGAACGCACTCCTTCATCGCACAACCGCCACATCTACGCCGCTTCGCCTTGATCACGAGAGCTTTGCGGTTGTTTGCCCGCTCGCCCTGCTCGGCAGCGCCTTCTATGCAGTTCTTGTTCATCGGCTCGCGATTTACGCTCCACGCTTCCTCCCCACACTCGGTCGCCCTCATGCAGTTGCGCTTCGCTTCATTTGCCGTGATCAGCTTATGGCGGGACTTTCACCCGCAGGAGTGCGCCCATGCTGGGCGCACAAAC
>NZ_JBSAXD010000130.1:0-450 GCF_053427715.1 Burkholderia sp. MR1-5-21 | reverse complement strand
CTTCTATGAGCACCCCTTTGTCAAGCCGTTTGGCGAACTGGCTGGTCGACTACGATAAAAACACTCCTGCAGGTCGTGTGGGGACGAGCGGTTACCTTAGGTATAGTTCCCCAGTAGTCTGAAGCCGATTGTCGCGCGCGTCAGACTTGACGTCCGACTACCTTCTATCCGCCGGCGCCTGACCGGCCTCATCCTGCATGCGCGTTGCGCCAGAATCATCCGGGAACATGCCCCATCTTGAGAATCGGTTGCATTAGCAACCCGGCCGTTTAGCGGGCATGTTCACTCCAGACCGTTTGTGCTTGCGTAGTTGCCTAACCGACCGTTACCTCCTCCTGCCAAATGCTTTAGGGAGCTTAGGCCGACTTCAATCGCGCTCCTTCCGGGATCACGCCATCCTTCAGATAGCGCCACAGCGCAATCGCGAGGCGCCGTGCCACCGCTACGATC